>NZ_CAJMZE010000011.1:0-219450 GCF_905220235.1 Paraburkholderia sp. J41
GGAAGGTATGGCCGGGTACTCAGCGGGCTGGCCAGGGCAATCTATTGTGGATGCACTTAACTACGTAAACAGGATCATGCTTACCAGGGGCATCTACAACCCTAAAATCGCGGCGGTCAGCATTTCCACCAACGGCGCATCCATCGCGGGAGACCTGCCCTGCGCAACCGGAAGTATCGGTGCCCAGATTGACCAGATTGCTGGCGAGCTTCGGGCGAAGGGCATTGCCGTAGTGATGTCGGCGGGCAATGATGCTGTAAACGGGACCGGTACGTGGACATGCGGCAGTAACGTTATTGCTGTCGGTGCAACGGGTGTCGTGAACCCGACACTACCGGCGAGCTATTCAAACATATCGCAACGTACCAGCCTTTTCGCACCGGTTGGCACCGCTAACCGCGCAAGTGGTGACTTCATCTTCCTGCCGTATGGTCCTGGCGGCACAGGTACATTTTGGGGAACGTCATTTTCAGCGCCCCAGGTTGCGGGTGCGTTCGCCGTGCTACGACAGAAATTTGGGGATGCACCTTCCGTGGCATCGCTTGCACAGCTACTAAAGTCCACGGGCAAGCCGCTTACGGGGCCGCGAGCAGGGCTGGCTGCAACAGGTGCGGTCTCGATCGACATCAAGGCGGCTCTGAGCGGCACACCACCAGCCATCAAATAGCGCGTTGAGGCTGGATTATGGCGGCATGGTCGCCGCCTCCAGCTCCGCATCCGTCAACCGCCTCGGCCAGTACGTGAGCGACCGTACCAGCACGTTCGATGCGAACTGGCAAGTCCGCGCGCCGCCAAGGCACAGTTCTTTCGCCTTCACCGCCTCTGCCCCCGTCACGGCTACGGGTTTAAGTCCGTTCACGCTGGCGCTGGCGGACGCACCAGCTCCGCTCCACGCGATACCCCCTCTGAAGCGCTGGCCGTCCGAGACGGCGAGGCCCAGGTTCGTGCCCGTAGCGCTGCCGCTGTAGGCGGTCAAGTTGCCGTTGCCGTTGGTCTTGTACAGGCCGATACCGTTGTTCGTGCCGTCATCGGGACTGAAGGCGAACACGCCGCCGCCCGACACCCCCTGAATCGAGCCGTCGAATACAAGCGTACCGTTTTGCGGATCGAGGAAAGACAAGTCACTTGTTGCGAGGTAGTCGGCGGCACGTGTGGCCGCCATGTTAGTGGTCGGGATATAGCTGGTTGGCATGCCGGATTCGAGTTGGGACCCACCATGTAGCAGCCAGGACATTCCATCGCCCGTATAGCTGTGCGCCCCGCCCGTGACCATATAGGTCGTCCCGCGAATTAGGCTCGCGGAAGTCACGATCCCGCTGATCCTGCATTCAAACCAGCCTGCTGCGAGCGGCAAGCACGATGCGCTGGCGAGTTTCCAGGCGCCGCTGCCCGCAAACGTGCCGGTCACGCGACCGGTCGCCAGATCGAACATGGCATAGCAATAGTCCGCGGTTGGTCCATCGGTCAGCATGACATGGACTGAAGTGCGTGAACCCGCACGCAGGCGGCTGGACATCCTTCGCAACCTCTTGTCCCGCAACACAATTCCAGGCCCAAACAAAAACACGGCGCGCCGTTGCCGACGCGCCGTGTTTTCTCACATCACCTATGTGGCCGATTCGCTCGACTCAAGGCTTGTTCGTCTCGAACAAATCCATGATCTGCTGCTTTTCGGAGTTGGTCACGTTGGGCGGCGTCATGCCGCCCGGACCCATCGAACCCGTCGCGCCGCTCGCATCGCTGGCCGCGCCGGCCGCATTCGCGGAATCCAGACCGATCGCCGAAACAAAGCCGTTGCCCGGCGTCATGTCGGAGAAGTACAGCTCGCCGTTGAGCGTCGTGAGTCCTACTGGCATCGGCGGCTCCTCTTGCGGCACGCCGCGCAGCGCGCGCTGCATGTATTCCACCCAGATCGGCAACGCAAGCTGCGCGCCGAATTCGCGGCTGCCCAGGCTTTTCGGCTGGTCGTAACCCATCCACGCCACCGCCACGAGCGAACGCTGATACCCGGCGAACCAACCGTCGTGCGCGTCGTTCGTCGTACCCGTCTTGCCTTGCAGATCGTCGCGATGCAGCACGTTGGTGCCCGCGCCCGTGCCCGCCGTCGCGACCGAGTGCAGCAGGCTGTTCATCACATAGGCGTTGCGCGGCGAAAGCGTCTGCGGCGCGTTGCGGCCTGCCACGAGCGGCTGCGCGCGCAGAATCGGCTGGCCGTGCGCATCGTCGACTTCGGCGATCAGATACGGATTGATGCGATAGCCGCCGTTCGCGAACACCGAGTACGCGCCCGCCGACTGCAACGGCGTAACGAGCCCCGCGCCCAGCGCCATCGGCAGATACGGCGGCGTCTTGTCCGCGTCGAAGCCGAAACGCTGCGTCACGTAATCCTGCGCGTACTTCGTGCCGATGTACGACAGGATGCGGATCGACACGAGGTTCTTCGACTTCTGCAACGCGAGGCGCATCGGCATCGGGCCGTCGGGCTGATCGTCGTCCTTCGGTTCCCACGCCTCGCCGCCCGGCGTGCTGGGCGGGAAGTACAGCGGCGCGTCGTTGATGATCGTCGCCGGTCCCAGGCCCTTTTCGAGCGACGCCGAATAGATGAACGGCTTGAAGCTCGAACCCGGCTGCCGCCACGCCTGCGTGACGTGGTTGAACTTGTTCTTGTTGAAGTCGAAGCCGCCGATCAGCGCGCGAATCGCGCCGTCTTGCGGCGTGAGCGAAATCAGCGCGCCTTCCACCTGCGGCAACTGCGTGATCTGCCAGTTGCCCTTCGCGTCCGCGATCAGGCGCACGATCGAGCCCGCGCGAATATGCAGCGCCTGCGAAGCGCGCGGCGACAACGCGGCCGCGACGAAGCGCAGTCCGTCGCCCGTCACCTTCACGCTGGTGCCGTCGAGCAGTTGCGCCGTCACCGCCTTCGGGCCCGCGTCCGTCACCACGGCCGAGACGATGTCGCCGTTGTCCGGATGATCGGTGAGCGCGTCGTCGATCGCCTGGTCGCGGTCGTCGCCGGCAGCCGGCAACTGCACGAAGCCTTCCGGCCCGCGATAGCCGTGGCGCCGCTCGTAGTCCATCACGCCCTTGCGCACCGCGGCGTAAGCGGCGTCCTGATCGGCGGAATCGATCGTGGTCGTGACCGTCAGGCCGCGCGTGTACGTTTCGTCCTTGTACTGCGCGTACATCATCTGGCGCACCATTTCCGCGACGTATTCCGCGTGTACGCTGTACTCGGTGCCGGCCGTTCTGGTCACGATCGGTTCCTTGATCGCCTCGTCGTACTGCGCCTGGTTGATGTAGCCGAGATCGAGCATGCGCTTGAGGATGTACTCCTGGCGAATCTTCGCGCGATGCGGATTGACGATCGGGTTATAGGCCGACGGCGCCTTCGGTAAGCCCGCGAGCATCGCGGCCTGCGCGAGCGTGATGTCCTTGAGGTCCTTGCCGAAATACACGCGCGCCGCCGCCGAGAAGCCGTAAGCTCGCTGCCCCAGATAAATCTGGTTCATGTACAGCTCGAGAATCTGGTCCTTCGTGAGTGCGCGTTCGATCTTGTACGCGAGCAGCATCTCGTAGATCTTGCGCGTGTAGGTCTTTTCGCTCGACAGGAAGAAGTTGCGCGCGACCTGCATCGTGATCGTGCTTGCGCCCTGCGAGGCGCCGCCGTGCATCAGGTCGGTGATGCCCGCGCGCAGGATGCCGACGAAGTCCACGCCGCCGTGCTCGTAGAAGCGATAGTCCTCGATGGCGAGCACCGCTTTCTTCTGCACGTCCGGAATGTCCTGGAAGCGCACGAGCTGGCGCCGCTCCTCGCCGAACTCGCCGATCATCACGTGGTCGGCCGTGTAGATGCGCAGCGGCACCTTCGGCTGGTAGTTCGTGAGCGCGTCGAGCGAAGGCAGTTGCGGCCCCATCACCACGAGCGCATAGCCCACGACGAGCGCGCCCACCACGAGGCAAGTCGCGACAAGCGCGACAAACCACAGTGCGATCGACGCGCCGAGCGAGCGCCGGCGCCGGCCGTCGCCCCCCGAACCGCCCGAGCGTGCGTTGCCGCCCCCGCCCCGTGGTGGATCGTTGCGGCGCGGCGGCTGGCGTCCGTTGTTAAAGGAGGGTTCCCGATCGTCGTTCGGGTACTGCGGTGAAGGCGGTCGTTTGATGATAGGCATGACTGGAATGATTGGCGTGTCTTTGCACACCGGCTGCGCGGCTCGCGCGCATGGATCTCGATCATGGCGTCATGGCGCCGGTACGGCACGGCGTCGCCGGATACGGCTTGCGGCGACGCGGCGCGACCGGCAACGCCCCCGTCCGGTCGCGCGGCACGCCTTGAACTGACGGCGCGCCACATAAGCGAGCGCCCCGTTCAGGCGACACCGCAAATGTAACAGCGCATTCTAAAGAATTCACGCACAGCGAGTCGGGCTTTTTTTGTAAGAGTTTCCTGGAGAAGCCTTTGCGCCCGTTTTTTTGCGATGGGAGCCAGCGCCTTGCGCCAAGCGGCAGTTTATGCGCGAAAAATTTCGTCAGCCGCCGCACATGGAAAGCCGTTTCGCGCGAACCGGATAACTTTTGGCATATCGTTGCGCACTCACGTTTTCCTCGCGGGCAGCTTGCGGTTGCAGATCGGCGCGTCCGCCTTATGATGAAAGATCTGCCACCGCTTTCTGTCAGATCTGCTGAAAAGGTTTGCGCCCGTGCGCGTCGTGCGCCTGTGTGCTCACCTTGCATTTTCCTTCGTCGGCACGACAGGAACCCTCCTCATCGAAGCACGAAGCCAACCGGCGCGCGGACCATGAACAAGCCTAGCGAACGCATCGTCGTCTTCGTCACGCCCGCACAGAAGCGCGCGATTTCCGCCACCGCCGATGAGCTTGGCATCAGCCTCAGCGAATTGATGCGGCGCGCCGTGATGGCATTCAGCGCGACGAGCGATCAGGTCAAGGCGGCGAGCATCGTCGACAGACTGAACGCGCCGCGCCAGCCCGACGCGCTGGCGCAAGCGCTGCAAAAGGCCGCGAAGCCGCTGCGCGCGGGTCGCACGGCTCGACCGGCCAGCGCCGCGACGCAGCTTGACGAAGCCGGTGTCGACGAAGCCCGCACGGCGGAAGAAGAAACCGCGCCCTCCTCGCTCGCCGGTGCGTTCGACAGCGACGGCACGGACGAACTCGCGGACGAAACCCGCCTGAGCGGCGTGGCTCGCGCCGAGCGCGAAATCGCGCAGGCCTTCGCGCGCCTGAACGCCGAGGCCGAGGCCAACGCCCACGGCGAATCCGGGCACGCGCCGTTCGACGCGGATCGGGCCGTGCAGGCCGCGGCGCCGCCGGAACCGTTGCAGCCGCTCGGCGCGACGGGTTTTTTGCGTCGCCGCCGCGAAACCGGCACGAGCGACGGCGACGCGCACGGCGACGACGCCGCGCCCGAGGGCGGAAAATTCGCCTGACGATTTCGCGCGCGCCGCGGCGCTTCCACCGTCCCGGCGATCGCCCGGAGCGGCGGCATGCGGCGCCCGAATTCGTCCCGAATCAGTCGCGGGAAGCCGCCTCGCGCCTCGCGCTCATGCGCATCCTTTAAGTCCCTTTTAAGATGGGCCGTGGTGTAATATCCGCGAGCGATGACAGTCTTGTCTGAAACGGCCACGGCCCGGCAGGCACCATCGCGAGGAACGCGCGAACGCCGCGACGGCCAGCCCAGGCGCTCTTGCAATCGCCGTGTTCGCCCCGATTTTCGCGCTGCATGCGCAACGTGCGCAAAGCGGCGTAAGCTGGAAAATTCGCTGGAAAATTCGCGTGAAAACCGCTGCCATCCACCGGAATTTCCGGCTCGCCCCGCCCGAGCGTTCGCTGCATGCACGCACCTCGGCTCGCTGAAGCCGATCTCATTTCACTGGAGGAATCCATGTCGCTTTTCGACTCCATCTCCCGCACGGTCAAGGGCCTGCTCAACGACGCCGCCGACTCGGTCCAGGACCCGTCGCGCGACGCGCGCCAGATCGTGCGCGAGCTCGACGACAGTATCGGCCGCGCCGAGAACTCGCTCGTCGAAATCCAGGCTCAGGTCGCGACGCAGCAAAGCAAGCGCGACGTGGCCGCCGACAAGGCGAAAAAATACGAAGACGGCGCGAAGCGCGCGCTCCAGTCCGGCGACGAAGCGCTCGCTCGCGAAGCCCTGGGCGCGCAGCAAACCGCCGAAGCCGAACGCGACGCGCTCGCCGCCGAACTCGCGAAGCTCGAACCGTCGGTCGACCAGCTCAAGCAACAGATCGACGACATGCGCGCACGCCGCAACGACCTCAATGCGCGCTCGAACATCCTGCAAGCGAAGCAGCAGATCGCGCAGGCGAAGGACGTGGCGGCCACGGCGCTCGGCGGTATCGGCGGCAAGAATCTGTCGGCCGATTTCGACAAGCTCGAAGATAAGGTCAACCTTTCGAACGCCCGCTCGGACGCCCGCTTGAATTCCGCCGACACGTCGAGCGGCAAGGCCCTCGACGACAAGCTCGCGGCGCTGAACAAAGGCCCGTCGGTGGACGAGCGTCTCGAAGCGCTGAAAAAGCAGTTGAACACGCCGGCGCAGTAACGCCGCGCGGTTGCACTGAAGTACCGGATGCGGCGCGGCATGGGCCGTGCTCGACCGTTTCGGGCGCCGACGCCTGGCGCCGCATCCTCGTAACGAATGCCATGGAGACGGGCGTTAATGCGCCCGGCCTGCAACATGAAAAAGTTTCTTGCCGCAGCCTGCGTCTCGCTGGCCGTTTCGCTCACCGCCTTCAGCGGCCTCGCGTTCGCGGTGCCGAGCGTGCAGCAGATCGAATCGGCGATGTCGCAAGGCGACTGGCAGCGCGCGGACTCCGGCTTGACCGAAGTCCTTCAGGCCCATCCCGACAACGCCCGCGCGCACTATCTCTACGCGCAGGTGCTCGATCGCGAAGGCCGCTACGCGGACGCGCTCACGCAGGTCGAAAAGGCGAAGTCGCTCGATCCGCAAGTGCGTTTCACGCAGCCGCAGCGCTTCGCGCAAGTGGAAGCGAAGATCCGCTCCGACGCCGAGCGCGCCGGCGCGACCACCACTAGCCGCGCCGGCAATCCGTTCGCGCAGCAACAGCAAACCGCCGCGATGGCGCCAGCCGCCGCGCCGCAACGCCACGGTCCAGGCATGGGCTTGTGGATCGGGCTCGCGATCGTCGTGATCGGCATTGCGCTCGTGCTGCGCTGGACCTTGCGCCGCGCGAAATCGACCGAAGACGCCAAGGCCGGCGACGACCGCCGCGATCAGTTGAAGCGCGCGACCGAGCTGCTCAACGGCGTGCGCTCGCTCAAGCTCGACGTGAAGCTCTCGACGGCGCCGGGTCACGAAGCGCTCGAAAAGGAAGTCGAAGGGCTCGAAGCGCAGTTGCGCACGACGGTCGAAACGCTCTCGAACAGCGCGAATCCGCGTCCGCCTTATGAAATCGAGGATCTCGAGCGCCAGTTCGCGAGCCTCAAGGCGCGTGCCGAAGGCCGTCCCGACCCGAACGCGCAACCCGCTCCCGGCCCCGACTACGGCAGCAATTCCGCGTACGCGCGCGAAGCCGACGCCGCGTTCGGCCGTCAACCGCAATACCCGCCGCAGGCACCGCAGCAACCGCCGCAGGTCATCGTGCAGCAAGGCGGCGGCGGCATGGGCGGCATGGGCGGTCTGCTCACGGGCGTGCTGCTCGGCGAGGCGCTGAACCACGGCCGCGACCGCGTGATCGAGCGCGATGTCTACGTCGACGACGACGGCCGCCGCGTGCCGCGCGACGGCGGTGGCGGCGGCGGTCTTGACTTCGGTCAAGGCTCGAACGACTGGGACGACGGCTCGGGCGGCGGCGGAATGGACCTCGGCAGCAACGACAGTTCCGACGACTGGAACAACTCGTAAACAACACGCACGCCGCTGCAACGACGGGCTCCCTCGCGGAGCCCGTTTTGCTTCGGCGCACGAACGCGCGTTGCCCGAAATCGACACACGACGGACGCCCACATGGCCACTCCACGCATCGCCATTATCGGCAGCGGCTTTTCGGGCATCGGCATGGCCATCGCGCTGCGCCGCATGGGCATCGAATCGTTCACGCTCTACGAAGCCGCCGAAAGCCTCGGCGGAACATGGCGCGACAACGCCTACCCCGGCGCCGCGTGCGACATCCCCTCGCACCTCTACTCGTTTTCGTTCGAGCCGAATCCCGCCTGGACGCGCACTTACGCGCCGCAGCACGAAATTCTCGATTATTTGCGCCACTGCGCGCGTAAATACGATGTCGAGCGCTTTATCGCGTTTCGCTCGCGCGTGCGCGCGGCGCGCTTTAACGAGGTGCGCGGCATCTGGAACGTGGAAATCGTGCGCGATGCGCGCGCCGCGGAGAACGTGGAGACCGTCGAAGCCGATATCGTGATCGCCGCGAACGGGCCGCTGTCGCGCCCGGCGTGGCCGAGCATTCCCGGCATCGAGCGTTTCCAGGGCAAGCGCTTTCATTCGGCGCGCTGGGACCACGGCTATGCGCTCGACGGCCAGCGCGTCGCCGTGATCGGCACCGGGGCGAGCGCGATCCAGTTCGTGCCGCAGATCCAGCCGCGCGTCGCGCAGCTCGCCGTCTTTCAGCGCACGCCGCCGTGGATCATGCCGCGCCGCGATCGTCCAATCGGCGAACGGATGCGCCGGCTGTATCGACACCTGCCGTTCGCACAGCGCATGACGCGCGCGGCCATTTACTGGCAACTCGAATCGCGAGCGCTCGCTTTCGCGGTCGAACCGCGCCTTCTGAAAGCGCCGACGAATTTCGCGCGCAGCTATCTCGCGCGCAAGGTGAAAGACGCCGCGCTGCGCGCGCGGCTCACGCCCGATTACGTGCTCGGCTGCAAGCGCGTGTTGATTTCGAGCGACTATTATCCGGCGCTCGCGCAGCCCAACGTCGAACTGGTGAGCGGCGCGATTCGCGAAATCGTCGCCGACGGCATCGTCACCGTGGACGGCCGGCATCGCGCCTTCGACGCGATCATTTGCGGCACCGGCTTCGCGGTCAACGACGTGGATACGCCGTTCGAAGTGAAAGGCATTGGCGGACGCGATCTCGGCGAAACGTGGCGGCGCGACGGTCCCGAGGCGTACCTGGGCGCGAGCGTCGCGGGCTTTCCCAACCTCTTCTTCGTGATCGGGCCGAACACGGCACTCGGGCACAACTCGATGATCTTCATGATCGAGTCGCATATCCGCTATATCGCCGATTGCATCCGCGCGCTGCAACGCCGGGGCGCGCGAACGATGCAGGTGCGCGCCGACGCGCAACGCGCCTGGAACGCGCGTTTGCAGGCGCGCTTCACACGCACCGTGTGGCAGTCGGGTTGCCGCAGCTATTACCTCACGCAAGCGGGCAAGAACACGACGCTGTGGCCTGGCTTCTCGTTCGCGTTCCGGCGTCTCACGCGGCGCGTGCGTCTCGACGACTACGAATTCGAGCGCTGACGCCGCGCAAATCGGCGAATGCGCGTCGGCCCGCGCGCCGGCTCACGCGCGCAGCGGCCGCCCGGCGTACACGCGCGTTTCGTAGGCGAAGTTCACGCGGCCTTCCTGCTGCGTCGCGTCGAAGAGTTCGCGCAGCGCGGCGAGCATCGGCGCATGACGTTCGTCGCCTGCCTGCGGCGCATACGACGACGACATGAGCCGCCCGCGCAAGCTCTCGAAATCGAGCAATTGCGCGTTCGGAAACACGGTTTGATGCTCGAAGCCCGCGCCGAACCAGTCGGCCATCGCGGCCGCGGTGGGATAGGTCTCGGCGACTTCGGCATAATCGGGGCAAAAGCGCTGCAAGAGCGCCTCGTAGCCTTCGAGAAATGCCGATCCCGTCAGCAAGCGGCTGCTCCAGAACAGCACGATCTTGCCGCGCGGCTTGAGGATGCGCGCGAACTCGCGCTGCGTTTCGGCTTTGCGGAACCAGTGGAACGCCTGCGCGACGCCCACGAGGTCGACGCTTTCGTCGGCGAGCGTGGTGGCCTCAGCCGTGCCTGCGACGCTGCGGTAACGCCCCTGTTTCGCGTAATCGGCGAGAAAAGCGTCGGCGGCGGCACGCATCGCGTCGTTCGGCTCGACGGCCGTGACGGGGTGCCCCGCGTCGAGAAAGAGTTTGGTGGAAAGGCCCGTGCCGGCACCGATGTCCGCCACGGGCGCGCCCGGCGCCACGCCGAGTTCGACATGCACGAAGGTCGCCACTTCGCGCGGGTAAGCGGGCCGGAATTTCACGTAGTCTGCAACCCGGTCGGTGAAGCGCCGGGTGGAATCGTCGGTCATCGTCTGCCCTCGTGTCGTGTTTTTACGAGCCGCCTCCAAGGAGCATCAGCAAGCCCCACAGGAAACGGCACACCATCACGATCAGCTCCCAGAGCTGGATCAGTTGCTGCCAGAGCACGACCGGCGTGCCCTGGGCCAAAAATGCTTCGATCATGTGAATCCCGCGGCGTGTCCCGCCGCTCTGACAGCGCGTCCCCGATCATAGCCTGTGGCGCCCTTCGCGCGCGAAATCGGCCGCGCCGGAAGTGGGCCAGCGCGCGTTGGAAAGCACGTTGGAAAGCTTGGTGAAAGCCGGCCTCTTGCGACGAGAAAATAAAACGGCGCGCAAACCGTTGCGGTCCGCACGCCGTTTTCGCCTGGCATTCGCCGGATCAGACCGCCATCTGCATCCGCCTGCGCTCCGCGCGCTGCATGAAATGATTGCCGGCGATCACGCCCACCGTCACCACGGCGATAAAGAGCGTGGCGAGCGCATTCATCTCCGGGTTCAGGCCCAGACGCACGCGCGAGAACACGACGAGCGGCAAGGTGGTCGAACCGGGCCCCGAGAGAAATGCGGACAGCACGAGGTCGTCGATCGACAGCGTGAACGACAACAGCCAGCCCGCCGCCAACGCCTGCGAAATGAGCGGCAGCGTGATCTGGAAGAACACCTTGAACGGCGTCGCGCCGAGATCGAGCGCCGCTTCTTCGAGCGACGGATTCAGCTCGCGCACGCGCGACTGCACGATGATCGCGACATACGAAATGCACAGCATGACATGGCCGATCCAGATCGTGAACACGCCGCGCCCGGCGGGCCAGCCGAACAGCTTGCCCATTTCCACGAACAGCAGCAGCAGCGAAATGCCCTGGATCACTTCGGGAATCACGAGCGGCGCGTTGATCATGCCCGTGTAGAGCGTGAAGCCGCGAAAGCGCCCCATGCGCGCAAGCACGAAACCTGCCCACGTACCGATGATGACCGAGGCGAACGCCGTCATCAGCGCGACGCGCAGCGAAAGCCAGGCGGCCGCGATCAGTTCGTCGTCTTGCAGCAGCGCGGCGTACCAGCGCGTGGAGAAGTGCGTCCACACGGTCACGAGCTGCGACTCGTTGAACGAATAGACGACCAGGCTGACGATAGGAATATAAAGGAACGCGAAGCCCAAGCCGAGCGCGATCCATTGCAACACGCGATTCGGCTTCATTTGCCGCGGCCCTCCAGTTCCTTTGCCTGAAAGTGCTGGAACAGCGCCATCGGCACGAGCAGCAGCAGCACCATCGCGCAGGTCACGGCGGAGGCCATCGGCCAGTCGGCGTTGTCGAAGAACTCGTTCCACATGACGCGGCCGATCATCAGCGTGTTCGCGCCGCCGAGCAGTTCGGGAATCACGTACTCGCCCACCGCCGGAATGAACACGAGCAGGCAACCCGCGATGATGCCGTTCTTCGAAAGCGGCAGCGTGATCTCGACGAACGCGCGCCACGGTTTCGCGCCCAGATCGTAGGCGGCCTCGAGCAGCGTGAGATCCATCTTCACGAGGTGCGCGTAGAGCGGCATCACGAGAAACGGCAGGTACGAATACACCATGCCGATATAAACGGCCGTATTCGTGTGATACAGCTCCAGCGGCGTATGAATGACGCCGATCGACATCAGGAAATTGTTCAGGAGTCCGTTATTCTTGAGAATGCCGATCCAGGCGTACACGCGAATCAGGAACGAGGTCCAGAACGGCAGCATCACCGCCATCATCAGAATGTTGCGCGAGGCCGGATTCGAGCGCGCAATGTAGTACGCCATCGGATAGCCGATGAGCAGGCACAGCAGCGTGGAAATTGCCGCCACGACCACCGAATTCACGTAGGTCGCGAAGTACAGGCTGTCCTGGAACAGGAACGCGTAGTGCGAGAAGTCGAGCGCGACGTGCCACACGCCGTCGGCGAACGACGTGAGTTCCGTGTACGGCGGAATGCCGAGCTGCTGGTCGGCGAAGCTGATCTTCACCACCAGGATGAACGGCACGAGGAAGAACAGCAGCAGCCAGAAGAACGGGCCCGCCACCACGGCCGTGCGGCCGGTCAGATTGAAGCGCTTGACCGGCCAATGCAGGATGTCCTTGACCGTGGCGCTCATGACGTCAGCACCACCCCGGCCGAGGCGCTCCAGCGCACGTAGACCTCGTCCTCCCAAGTGGGCGAGTCGATCTCGGAGAGCGCGAGGCTCGACATGTTCGCGACCACGGTTTTGCCCGAATCGAGCTTGACGTGATACAGCGAATAGCCGCCCATGTACGCAATGTTCTTGACGACGCCGCGGCCCCAGTTGAACGTGCCTTCGGGCGGCTTGCGCGTGAGCGCGATGCGCTCGGGGCGCACCGAGATCGTCACCGGCATGCCGAGCGGCCCGGTGATGCCGTGGTTCACGTACAGACGCACGGTCAGGTCCGGCGATTCGACGAACACGTGATCGGGTTCGTCCTCGACCACGTTGCCGTCGAACAGATTGGTCGAGCCGATGAATTCCGCCGAAAAACGGCTGTTCGGGTATTCGTAGACCTCGTTCGGCGTGCCGAGCTGCACGATCTCGCCTTCGCTCATCACCGCGAGGCGCCCGGCCATCGTCATCGCTTCTTCCTGGTCGTGCGTGACCATGATGCAGGTGACGCCGACCTTGTCGAGAATGTTGACGAGTTCGATTTGCGTGCGCTGGCGAATCTGCTTGTCGAGCGCCGACATGGGTTCGTCGAGCAGCAGCAGCTTCGGGCGCTTCACGAGCGAGCGCGCAAGCGCCACGCGCTGCTGCTGGCCGCCCGAAAGCTGATGCGGCTTGCGCTTCGCGAAACGCGACATCTGCACGAGTTCGAGCGCATTGGCCACGCGCTCCTGAAGCTCGGCCTTCTTCACGCCTTCCTGACGCAGCCCGAACGCGACGTTGGACTCCACGGTCATGTGCGGAAAGAGCGCATACGACTGGAACATCATGTTGACCGGACGGCGATACGGCGGCAGCGTCGCGAGATCCTCGCCGTCGATCAGGATCTTGCCCGAAGTGACGGTTTCCAGACCCGCGAGCATGCGCAGCAAGGTGGACTTGCCGCAGCCCGAGCTGCCGAGCAGCGCGAACAGCTCACCCTTTTTCACCGAAAGATTGACGCCCTTGACGGCCGTCGTTTCGCCGAACTTCTTGACGACGTCGACGACCTGCACGAAGTTTTCCGCGGCGGAACCGGCACCGTTGGCCGCGGCGAAGCCCGAAGGCAGCGCATCGGCCGCTGCCGGCGCGCTCGACTGGTCACTCATGATTCTCTCTGCCCTGCCTTGTTGCTGGTCGGGAGTTGACGAACAAAGCCCCCGGCGGCATGCCGAGGGCTCGGGTAAAACGCTTCAGACGGCTTGCGCGCGCCGTGCCGGAGGCATCAGCGGCCCGACTTGAACTCGGTCCACAGACGCGTTTGCAGGCGCTGGATCTCGGGCGGCAGCGGCTTGAGCAGGAACAGCGTCTTGAGCACGTCCGCCGGCGGGTACACGGCCGGATCGTTCGCGATGTCCTTGTCGACGTACTTGCGTGCCTCCGCGTTCGCGCTCGGGTAGTACACGGCGTTGGTGATCGCGGCGTGAACCTGCGGCGTCTCGATGTAGTTGATCCACTGCTCGGCCGCGTCCTTGTGCTGCGCGTCCTTCGGGATCGTCATCACGTCGAACCAGATCGGCGCGCCGCCCTTCGGAATGTAGTACTCGATCTTGTACGGCTTCTTCGCCTCGAGCGCGCGGTGCTTGGCGATCACGACGTCGCCCGACCAGCCATAGGCGAAGCAGACATCGCCGCCCACGAGGTCGTTGATATAGCCCGACGAGTTGAACTGCGTGATGTACGGACGGATCTTCTTCATCATCGCGAGCGCGGCGCGATAGTCATCCGGATTCGTCGAGAGCGGGTCCTTGCCGATGTAGTGCAGCGCGGCCGCGAACATCTGGTCCGGCGCGTCGAGCACGGACACGCCGCAGGCCTTCAGCTTCGAGATGTTCTCGGGCTTGAAGAGAATGTCCCAGTTGTCGAGCGGCACGTTCTTGCCAAGAATCTGCTGCGCCTTCGTCACGTTGTAGGCGAGGCCCGTCGTGCCGTATGCCCACGGCACCGCGTACTTGTTGCCCGGGTCCGCGCCGGCGACGAGCGCCATCAGTTGCGGATCGAGATACTTGAGATTGGGAATCTTCGACTTGTCGAGCGGCGAGAAAATGCCGGCGGCGATCTGCTTGCCCGCGTAGTTGCTGGTCGGCACAACGATGTCGTACCCCGAATTGCCGGCGAGCAGCTTGGCCTGAAGCGTGTCGTCGCTGTCGTAGTTGTCGTACTTGACGTTGATGCCGGTTTGCTTCGTGAAGTTCGGAATCGTGTCTTTGGCGATGTAATCGGACCAGTTGTACACGTTCAGTTGCGTGTCTTTCGCCACCGACGTCATCCACGGTGCCGCGCACAGCGCGAGCACAGCCAGTTGCGCCACCACCCCTTTCTTCATTCCGTTCTCCGATCCTTTCCGGCCCAGCCGGACGCCTGCCTCGCTCGATGCCGCGCCTTGCGCGACCCCCAGAATTTACCGAACCTACCATCAAACCCGCTACCGGACAAAAAAAACGCCGGTCTGTCGCGCAAACGGAACATACCCGCCCGCGACCCGGCGCGCTGCGCGCCGACGGTAAATCGCGCGCAATTTTAGCCGTTTCCCGGCCCGTGTCCATAAAAAACCGCTGGGGTGATGTCCCGGTTGACCGCGTGGCGCGGCGTGCCCTGGGACCGCGATGCGCAACGCACGAGCGCAGTCGCCGCACCGGCTTGCGCCATATGCCCGACGCCCGCTTCGGCCAAGCTTGCAGCGGGCTTGCGCCGCTCGCGCGACCGGCCGGCTCGCGCGGATCGGTTAACATGGGGGGGTTTCGCACCGCTCCAGTTTCCGCTTTTGCCCGGCGCGCCCGCACGGCGCGGCGCCCGGCATCCCGCCCCAAGGCTCATCAATGGCATCCAACCTTCACGATCTCCCCGACAGCCCGTGCATCGGCGTCTGTTCGACGCTATTCGACGACATCTGCAAAGGCTGCGGCCGCACCGCGATGGAAGTGTCCAACTGGGTGTTCATGACCGACGAGGAAAAACAGGCCGTGTGGGAGCGCATCAAGCGCGACGGCACCGCCATGCGTTTTCAGAAGGACCGCGCCCAAGCCGGGCGTTGAGCAATAAAAAACGCCGGACGAGCCGGCGTTCCGAGTGAGGCAGGCAGCGTCAGAACTTCATGCCGACGCCCAGGCCCACCACGAGCGGATCGATATGCAGCGTGCCGAGCGGCGTTCCCCCGAGCGACGCGTCGGTGTGCATCCAGATCTTCTTGATATCCGCGTTCACGAACACGCGCTTCGACACCTGAAAGTCGATGCCGAACTGTAGCGCGGGACCGAAACTGTGGTTGTTGATCGACACGGACTCGTCGCCCGCGTGCAGACCGTTGTTGTAGAACAGCGTGTAGTTCATGCCCGCGCCCACGTACGGCCGCACCTTGCCCGCGTTGTTGAAGTGGTACTGCAACAGCAGCGTGGGAGGCAGCACGCCGACGCCGCCGAGGTCGCCGATCTTCGACGTCACGTGATTGCGCGACGTGCCGAGAATCAGCTCGACGCCCAGCGCGTCCGTCATCATGTAGGTGAAGTCCAGCTCCGGCACGGTGGCGTTGTTCACGTCCGCGCCGAGGGCGTCGAGCGTGCCGCTTGCGCGCGCGTCCGGCGCGATGGTGATCGCACGCAGACGCACGAGCCAGTCGCCCGCGTAAATGCCCGTGTCGGGCGAGCCGGCGGCGCTGGCCGGCGCGGCAAAAAAGGCCGCGCCCATTGCGAGTGCCGCGGCGGCGGCGATTTTGGTGATTGCTTGCATGGTGATTCCCCGTTCTGTTTATCTGCTTCGTACGATTCCTGCTACCTACAAATTGTCAGAGACGGGGTGCGGCACAGCTTTGAGGTTTATCAAGCGAGGGCGAACGCCGCACGCGGTGCGACCGCCGGTCGCGCCACACCCGTGAGCAGCAGTTCGAGCAGGTCGCGCACGCTGCGAATCGCGTTGCCGAACGGCAGCGCTTCGCGGCCGCGGAAGAACAGGCCGTTCGCGATATCGCCACGCAAGGCGGCGGCAAGACGCGTGTCGATGCAGAAGTGGCCGAATTTTTCGATGCCGTCGCGCAGTCCGCACGCCGACAGGCATTCGAGCCCGGTCGGGCACGCAAGCTTGAGCGAGCCGATCTTCATGCGGATGCGCGATTCGTTGCGCAGATAGCGTTCGAGCCACGGCGTCTTGACGGCGCGCGCGGGCAAACCCGTCACGCTCACGAATTCGACGATGTCCTCGGGCTGCGCGTCGGCGAGCACGCGCTTGAAGTTCGGATGTGCGTCGCCCTCCTCCGTCACCGCGAAGGGCGTGCCGATCTGCACGCCGTTGGCGCCCGCTTGCAGCCACTTGCGCACGGTCTCGTAACTGTTGACGCCGCCCGCGACCACGAGCGGCACCTCGCGCCGCGTGATGCCGAGCGACGCATAAACGCCCTCCAGCTCCTCGAAAATCTGCGCGAAACCAAAGCGTTCGTTGCCCATGTCGGCAATGTCGGTCACGCCGAGGTGGCCGCCCGCGTGCGCCGGATGCTCGATCACGATGGCGTCGGGCAACCGGCCTTTCTTCATCCACTTCTTGAGCACGAGCGCCACGCCGCGCGCGTCCGAAAGAATCGGCACGAGCGCGATGTTCACGCCCGCCGTGAGGTCGGGCAGATCGAGCGGCAACCCGGCGCCCATCACGATGGCGTCGGCGCCGTGCTCGCAGGCCGCGCGCACGTAGTCGGCGTGCGCGTTCACGGCTTTCATCACGTTCACGGCGATCATGCCGTTGCCGCCCGCGAGCTTGCGCGCCGCGGCGATCTCGCGGCCGAGCGCGACGAGGTTCGCGCGGGCGAGCGTTTCATGCGTAGGGTCGGCGCGGCACATCTCCATGAGGTCGCCGTGATGATGGCGCAGGTCGATGCTGGCGATGGTGCCGAGCGCGCCTTCGCGCGCGACGCTGCCCGCGAGCCGGTGCGCCGAAATGCCGACGCCCATGCCGCCCTGCACGATGGGCAGCAGTTGACGGCCGCGAATTTCGAGTGGCGCGAAGGAGTGTGTAGGAAACATGATGACCCGCCTGGCTTTAGTCGATGACAAAGCGCTAATGGTCGCGCGCCATGGCCGGAAAACCTTGCCTTTTCTCAAAATAAGCGTCCAGCGGCGAGTCGGGCTTGAGAATGCGTGATCTATATCAACACGTGAAGCGAAAGGATTTGCAACGACGTGAAGCCTTGCCGATGGCTTTCGGGAAGGGCATGCAGTACAGCGATTGAAGCCGACGGCGGCCGCGCGGGCGGCTTCGAAAAGAAAAACGGGCGACGTTGCCAGCGTCGCCCGTTTCGCATTGCCGCTGCGGCAAAGGATCACTGCAGGCCCTGGCTTGCCAGGAAGTCCTCGTAATTGCCGCTGTAATCGTTGATCTTGCCGTCGGTTTTCACTTCGATGATGCGGTTCGCGAGACCGTTCACGAATTCGCGGTCGTGCGACACGAAAATCAGCGTGCCTTCGAACTTTTCCAGCGCGATCTGTAGCGACTCGATCGACTCCATGTCCATGTGGTTCGTCGGCTCGTCCATGAGCAGCACGTTGTGGCGGCCGAGCATCAGCTTGCCCCAGATCATGCGGCCCTTCTCGCCGCCCGACAGCACCTTGACCGATTTGCGGATGTCGTCGGCGTTGAACAGCAGACGGCCCAGCGTGCCGCGCACCGACTGCTCGTCGTCGCCTTCCTGGCGGTACTGGTCGATCCAGTCCATCAGCGTGACGTCGCTCGGGAACTCTTCGTACGTGTCCTGCGGCATATAGCCGACGTTGGCGTTTTCGGCCCACTTCACCGAACCGGCGTCGAGCGCGACGTTACCGAGCAGCGAGCGCAGCAGCGTGGTCTTGCCCGCGCCGTTTTCGCCGATGATCGCGATGCGCTCGCCCGGCTGCACGCTGATGCCGAATTTGCTGAAGATGGTGCGGTCGTACTTCTTCGTGATCTCTTCGGCGACCACGACGATGTTGTGCAGCTTCTTCTCGAACTCGAAACGGATGAACGGATTCTGGCGCGACGAAGGCTTGAATTCCTCGATCTTGATCTTGTCGATCATTTTCAGGCGGCTGGTCGCCTGGCGCGCCTTCGACTTGTTCGCCGAGAAGCGGCGCACGAAGTCCTGCAAATCGGCCACGCGCTCCTTGGCCTTCTGGTTGGCGGCCTGCTGACGTTCGCGCGCCTGCGCCGAAGCGAGCATGTAGTCGTCGTAGTTGCCGGGCCAGACCTTCAGCGTGCCGTAGTCCATGTCCGCCATGTGCGTGCAGACCTGGTTCAGGAAGTGCCGATCGTGGGAAATGATGATCATGGTCGAGTTGTACTCGTTCAGAACATCTTCCAGCCAGCGGATCGAGTTGATGTCGAGGTTGTTGGTGGGTTCGTCGAGCAGCAGAACGTCGGGCTTCGAGAACAGCGCCTGCGCGAGCAGCACGCGCAGCTTCCAGCCGGGCGCCACGCCGCTCATCGGTCCGTTGTGGAATTCCGTGCCGATGCCGATGCCGAGCAGCAGCTCGCCCGCGCGCGCCTCGGCCGTGTAGCCGTCGTACTCGGCGAACTTCGCTTCGAGGTCGGCGGCATGCATGTAGTCGTCGTCGGTGGCCTCGGGGTTCGCGTAGATCGCGTCGCGCTCGCTCATCGCGGCCCACATTTCGGTGTGGCCCATCATGACGACGTCGAGCACGCGCACGTCTTCGTACGCGAACTGGTCCTGGCGCAGCTTGCCGAGGCGCACGTTCGGTTCGAGGATGACGTTGCCCGAGCTTTGCTCCAGGTCGCCGCCCAGAATCTTCATGAACGTGGACTTGCCGCAACCGTTCGCGCCGATCAGGCCATAGCGGTTGCCTTCGCCGAATTTGACCGAGATGTTCTCGAACAAGGGCTTCGGCCCGAATTGCATGGTGATGTTGGCGGTAGAGAGCACAGCGCGTCCCGAAAATAGATCGACGAAAAACCTGTAATTTTAGCAGGTTATGGCAGTTGGCGCGCGGGCGAGTCGGGGCAAGGGGCCGAATGCGATGCGCCGGCGCCGGTCCCCGCATGGCGAAAAAATCGGGCGCGGATCGCGTTTTGCGATGCATTTTGGGGCGCGCTTTGCCTTGCGCCGGAACTCGCGTCTGGTCACGCCCTGTCACGCGCCTTCGCCCGTTCGCGGCTCGCCTGCGGCGTAAAGCATGACATACGCGAGCGTGGGGAATGTGAAAGCGCCAAAGCCCCCGCTTCTGCCTATTGCGAGCGCGGCCATGCCGCGAGGCGACGCAAGGCGCGCGCCCGTGCGGCGGCCACGCCATTGGCCGCGTTTGCCGAGGTTTTGGCGCATCGGTCAAGCGCGATGGCGCAGCCTTCTTACACCGATCGCTGCGCGCGAGGCCGTCCGAACCCGCGTCAGGGTTTGCTTTACCTAGGCGGCGGCGTTTCGTTCCGCTATCTATGACTGTCGACGCCCCACATCCCGATTCCCGATTCCCTATTCCGGCTTCACGTTCGCGCCCCGCGAGGAGACCCACTCATGAGCGACCACGTCTACAAGCAGATCGAGCTGACCGGCTCGTCCAGGGTGTCGAGCGACGACGCCATCCGGTGCGCCATCACGCGCGCCTCGAAAACGCTGCGCCAGTTGCACTGGTTCGAAGTCGTGGAAACGCGCGGTTTGATCGAAAACGATCAGATTTCTTACTGGCAGGTAACGATCAAGGTCGGTATCCGCATCGACGATTGACGCTTTTTCGCCACGCATGGAAGCGAAAACGGCTGCGCGAGCCGCAAGGGCGTCGCGCAGCCGTTTTGCATCCGGTCGATGCGAATCGTCGGATGAAACGCGGGTAAAGCCGGACGCAGCCGCATGGAACGCACGCGTCCACGCGCGCGCCGCGTCGGCGGCCGCGCGCGCTCCGGCGTTTTACTTCGGCAGCGAACCGTCCACGCCTTCGACGTACCAGTTCAGGCGTTGCAGTTCCGGGTCGGTCAGCGTCTTGCCGGCCGGCACCTTCACCGCACCCGTCTGATCCTTGATCGGGCCCGTGAACACGTCCCACTTGCCGCCCGCGATGGCTTCGCGCTTCGCGGCCACGGCCTTTTGCGCATCGGCGGACAGATCGGCCGTGTTCACGTCGCCGAGATCGACGGCCTTCTGCGGAATGCCCCACCACACCGGATCGTTTTTCCACTTGCCGTCCAGCACCTGCTGGATCACGGCCGTGTAATAAACGCCCCAGTTCGCCTCCACCGAGCCCAGATGCGCGTGCGGGCCGAACTTCTTCATGTTCGAATCCCAGCCGAACGCGTGTACGTGCTTCTCTTCGGCGGTGGCGAGCGTCGCGCTCGAATCGGTGTTTTGCAGCAGCACGTCGGCGCCCTGCCCGATCAGCGTTTCGGCGGCCTGCTTTTCCTTGCCCGGATCGAACCAGCTATTGATCCAGATGACCTTGGTATGCACCTTCGGATTCACCGAGCGCGCGCCCAGCGTGTACGCGTTGATGTTGCGCACCACCTCGGGAATCGGCACCGAAGCCACGAAGCCGAGCGTGTTGGTCTTGGTCGCATAACCCGCCGCAACGCCGGCGAGATACGCGCCCTGATACATGCGCACGTCATAGGTGCCGAAGTTGGGCGCCTTCTTGTAGCCCGTTGCGTGCAGGAACACCGTATCGGGGAAGTCCTTCGCGACTTTTAGTTCGAAGTCCTGATAACCGAAGCTCGAACCGAAAATGATCTTGTTGCCCTTGCTCGCGAGGTCGCGGAACACGCGCTCCGAATCCGCCGATTCCGGCACGTTTTCCACGCGCGTGACCTTGATCTTGCTGCCGAACTTCTGCTCGGCCGCCCTGGAGCCCTGATCGTGCGCGTAGGTCCAGCCGGCATCGCCCGGATTGCCGAGATAGACGAACGCGACGCCCGGCGCAGCGGCGGCATTCGCCGTGCTCGCGAGCGCCACCGTGCCGCACGCGGCGGCAACGGCGAAAGCGGTCAGGATGGTTTTTTTCATCGTGGATCTCCTGTCGTGAATGGTCATGCGATAAGTGCAATCGTTAGGTATGCGTATTTTGTGCATTCGTGCCGCGCAGAAGGTCACCGCGCTACGCCGCGCCAAAAAAGGGCTTGCCGAGCGAAGCCGGCGCGTTGAGCCGTATGGTGTTGGGATTGCGCGAGATGAGCACGAGCACGACGACCGTCGCGACATAGGGCAGCATGGCGAGAAACTGCGTGGGCACCGGAACGCCCACGGCTTGCGCGTAAAACTGCGCGCCCGTGACCGCGCCGAACAGCAATGCGCCGATCAACAGACGGCCCGGGCGCCACGTCGCGAACACCACGAGCGCGAGCGCGATCCAGCCGCGCCCGGCCGTGATCTGCTCCTGCCAGAGATGCAGTTGCACGACCGAGTAATAGCTGCCCGCGAGGCCCGCCATCGCGCCGCCGAAGGCCGTTGCGCCGTAGCGCACGCCAATCACCGGAAAGCCCACCGAATGCGCGACCTGCGGCGACTCGCCCACCGAGCGCAGCACGAGCCCCGCGCGCGTGCGATACAGAAACCAGCCGACCACGGCGAACATGACGAACGCGAGATAGTCAACGGGCGTGAGGCTGAAAAGCGCCGGCCCGGCCACAGGCAAGTGCGAAAGGCCCGGAATCGGCCATGCGGCGATCGTCGCGGAGGTCGCGGCCGAGGTGTAGGGCTTGCCCACATACGCCGAAAGCCCGACGCCGAAGATCGTCAGCGAAAGACCCGTGGCCACCTGATTGGCGAGCAGGGTGAGCGTGAGAAAGCCGAACAGCAGCGCCATCGCCACGCCGGCCCCCATGCCGGCGAGCAGGCCGAGCCACGGATTGCCCGTGATCGTGGTGACGGCATAGCCGGTGACGGCGCCCATCAGCATCATCCCTTCGACGCCGAGATTGAGCACGCCCGACTTCTCCGTGACGAGTTCGCCCACGCCCGCGAACATGAGCGGAATGGCGGCGGTGACGGCGCTCGATGCGAGCGAGCTGGCTTGCTGGATATCCATGGCGTTAAGCTTGTTTCGTGGTGTTTTCGATGACGGCATGACGGCGGCGCACGCGATAGTTCACGAACAGGTCCGCGCCGAGCAGGCAGAAAAGCAGCAGCCCCTGGAACACGCCCGAAAGCGCCTGCGGCAGTTGCAGCGAGGTTTGCACCGCTTCGCCGCCGAGGTATAGCAGCGCCATCAAGAGGCTCGCGAGCACGATGCCGACCGGATGCAGCCGCCCGACGAACACGACGATGATCGCCGTGAAGCCGTAGCCCGGCGACCAGGTGGCCTGAAGCTGGCCGATCGGCCCGGCAATCTCGCCCATGCCCGCAAGCCCGGCGAGGCCGCCCGAAAGCAGCAGCGAAGTCCAGATGGTTTTTTTCTCCGAGAAACCGGCGTAGCGCGCGGCAAGCGGCGCGAGGCCGCCCACGCTCATGCGATAGCCCGCGAAGCTGCGGCGCATGAACAGCCACACGAGCGGAATGGCCGCGAGCGTGAGGAAGATCGACGCGTTCAGGCGCGTGCCGCGCAGCCAGTGAATGCGCCAGTCGCCGCCGAAAGTGGGATACAGCGCGTCGCCGCCGAACATCTCCGAAAGCGGAAAGTTCATGCCGTTCGGGTCGCGCCACGGACCGCTCACGAGCCAGATCAGCAACTGCGTGGCCACGTAGGTGAGCATGAGGCTCGTGAGAATCTCGTTGGTGTTGAAGCGGCTCTTGAGCCAGGCGGGAATCGCGGCCCACGCCATGCCGCCGGCCACGCCCGCGATCATCATCAGGAAGAGAATCCACCATCCCGTGGCTTGATCGAAGTAGATCGCCACGCCGCTTGCCGCGATGCCGCCGAGCACCATTTGCCCTTCCGCACCGATGTTCCAGACGTTCGCGCGATAACCCGCGGCGAGTCCCAGCGCGATGAGACACAGCGGCGAGGCCTTGAGCAGCAGTTCGCTCCAGCCGTTGACGCTCGAAAGCGGGTCGATGAAGAACGCGTGCATCGCCTGCACGGGATCGCGGCCCACGAGGCCGAAAATCAGAAAGCCGATGGCGAGCGTGAGCGCGGCCGCGATCAGCGGCACGGCAATGCGCACCGTGCGCGAGGGCGCCGTGCGGGCTTCGAGTCGATACGGAAAGATCATGGTGTAAAGTCGGTGGTCGGTCTCGTGACTGGCTTTTTTGTTCAGGCGTGCGCCACGGATTGCGCGGGCGGTTCGTTGTCCTGATGATTGCCCTGATCGCCGCCGTGAGCCGCGCGATCGCCGAACAGCCCCGCCATCCAGCGGCCGATTTCCTCGGCGTTGGTTTCGCCCGTCAAGCGCGCCGGCGAGAGACGTCCGCCCGCGAGCACGGCAATGCGATCGCAGATGTCGAACAGTTCCTCGAGTTCCTCGGAGATCACGAGAATCGCCACGCCGCGCGCCGAAAGATCGAGCAACTGCTGACGGATGAACGTGGCCGCGCCCACGTCCACGCCCCATGTGGGCTGCGCGACCACGAGCACTTTCGGCGCTTGCAGGATCTCCCGCCCGACGATGAACTTTTGCAGGTTGCCGCCCGAGAGGCTTTGCGCAAGCGCGTCCGGCCCGCCGCAGCGCACGTCGAACGCGCCGATGCAGCGCTGCGCGAACGCGCGCATCGCGCCCGTCTTGAGCCAGCCCGAACGCACCATGCCTTCGCGATGCGCCGTGAGCAGCGCGTTTTCGGCAAGCGACATCGCGGGAACCGCGCCGCGCCCCAAGCGCTCCTCGGGCACGAACGCGAAGCCGAGCTTGCGCCGCGCACCCGCCGTGAGCCGGCCCGCGGGTTTGCCGCAGATCGAGACCGCGTCGGCGGCAACGTGATGGCGGCCCGCTTGCGCTTCGCCGGACAGCGCGGCCAGCAGTTCGGCCTGGCCGTTGCCCGAAACGCCCGCGATGCCGAAAATCTCGCCCGCATGCACGCTGAACGAAACATCGGCAAGCGAGGTGCCGAACGGATCGTCGCTCGGCATCGACAGATGCTTCACGTCGAGCAGCACGGCGCCCGGCGTATGCGCGCGGCGCGTGTAATCGGGCAACTCGCGCCCGACCATGAGCCGCGCGAGCGAGGCATGGGTTTCCTCGCGCGGCGTGACATGCCCCGTGACCTTGCCGCCGCGCAGCACCGTGGCCGTGTCGCAGAGTTCCTGAATCTCGTCGAGCTTGTGGCTGATGTAGAGAATGCTGCACCCTTCCGAAGCGAGCCGGCGCAGCGTGCCGAACAGCTTGCGCACCGCTTGCGGCGTGAGCACGGAAGTGGGCTCGTCCATGATCAGCAGACGCGGGTTCTGCAACAGGCAGCGCACGATTTCCACGCGCTGGCGCTCGCCCACCGTGAGGCTATGCACGTGGCGTTGCGGGTCGACGTCGAGCCCGTATTGCCCCGACACCTCGCGAATGCGCGCGGCCAGCGCTTTCAGATCGAACGGTTCGTCGAGCGAGAGCGCGATGTTCTCGCCCACGGTCAAGGTCTCGAACAACGAGAAGTGCTGGAACACCATGCCGATGCCGAGCTTGCGCGCCGCCGCCGGGCTCGCGATCTCCACGGGCTGCCCTTCCCAGCGGATTTCGCCCGCGTCGGGCCGCACCGCGCCGTAGACGATCTTCATGAGCGTGCTCTTGCCCGCGCCGTTTTCGCCGAGCAGCGCGTGAATTTCGCCGGGCGCGACCGTGAGCGTGACGTCGTCGTTGGCGCGCACGGCCGGATACTGCTTCGTGATGCCGGTCAGCGCGAGCCGCGGCACGCCGTTGGCCCGCGCGTTGCCTTGCATCTCGCCCGATGCCGCGCCTTGAGAAGAATCGCCCATGAAGGTTCCGTGGTAGTACGTTATTGCGCTTCGATTGCCGTTTTTCTTGCAGCCGCTCGCCTGCATTCGCACAGACTGGCGGCCGTGCCGGGTGACGATACCTGCTGGGTACCCGAACGTCGAGCCGTCAAAAATCACCGTTGCCGCATGGCACGCCTCAGTAGAAAGCCGCGCTTGACGGCGCTTTTTGTCCATATTAAAAAACATATACCCACGAAGCCCAGCGATCAGCCAAAACATATAATTCGGAGAATTCATGAGTCAGCAACGCGAGGCGATCGACACGTATCTTTTGCGCGTCTTGCACACCCTTTTGATGGAGCGCAGCGTCACGCGCGCCGCCGTCAAGCTCAACCAGTCACAACCCGCCATCAGCGCGGCGCTGCGGCGTCTGCGCGACATCACCGGCGACCCGCTGCTCGTGCGCGGCAAGTCCGGCATGGTGCCGACCGAATACGGCCTGCGCCTGCTCGAACCCGTGCAAAACGCGCTGCGCGAAATCGAGCGCATCCGCTTCCAGCAACATAATTTCGATCCGGCCACGTCGATCCGCTGTTACCGCATCGGCTGCCCCGACTATCTCAACGTCCTGTTCGTGCCGACCGTGGTCGAGCGCTTCCGGCAAGCCGCGCCCAACGCCACGCTCGAATTCCATTCGCTCGGCCCCGCGTTCGATTACGAGCTGGCGCTGGAGGAAGGCAAGCTCGACATCGTCATCGGCAACTGGCCCGAACCGCCCGAGCAATTGCACCTCTCGAATCTGTTCGTCGACCAGATCGTGTGCCTGATGAGCAACACGCATCCGTTCGCCAAGCGCGGCGGCCTCACGCTCGACCAGTACCTCAATGCGCCGCATCTCGCGCCCACGCCCTATTCCGTGGGCCAGCGCGGCGCCATCGACGTGCATCTCGCGCGCGAGCGCCTGAAGCGCCACGTGGTCGTCACGCTGCCGTACTTCAATCTCGCGCCTTACGTGCTCATCAAGTCGGACCTGATCTTCACGACCACGCGCCTGTTCGCCGATCATTACGCGCGCTTCCTGCCGCTCACGGTCGTGCCCGCGCCGCTCGACTTTCCGCCGATGCAGTACTACCAGTTGTGGCACGAACGCTGCCATTACTCCGACGAAGTGCGCTGGCTGCGCAGCCTCGTCGCCGAAGCGACCAAAACGCTGATCGACAAGCCCTGATCGCAAGAGCCGCAATTCGCGGCTCTTTTTTTGCGCGATGCCTTACCGCGCCAGTTCTAACAGCCGGGCGGCCAGTCCGTTGTGCCGCTCGATCACCGGCCCAAGCTCCACGGTTTGCAGCACGCCGTCCTTCACGACCGCGCGTCCGTCGATCACGCTGAGCGCGACGTGCGAGGGCGCGCAGAACACCAGCGCCGCGACCGGATCGTGCAACGCGCCCGCGAATTGCGGCGTGCGCAGATCGAACGCCACGAAGTCGGCGGCCATGCCCGGCGCGAGCGCGCCGATGTCGTCGCGGCCGAGCACCTGCGCGCCGCCGCGCGTCGCGATCTCCAGCGCTTCGCGCGCCGTCATCGCGTCGGGGCCGAAGCCCACGCGCGCGAGCAGCATCGCCTGGCGCGCCTCGCCGATCATCTGCGCGCCATCGTTCGACGCCGAGCCGTCCACGCCCAATCCCACCGGCACGCCCGCAAGCCGCATCTTCTTCACGGGCGCGATACCCGACGCGAGCCGCATGTTCGAACACGGACAATGCGCGACGCCGGTGCCCGTGCGGCCGAACAAACCGATGCCGTGATCGTCGAGCTGCACGCAGTGCGCGTGCCACACGTCGCGGCCGACCCAGCCTAGGTCTTCGGCATACTGCGCGGGCGTCATGCCGAACTTCTCGCGGCTATAGGCGATGTCGTTCGCGTTTTCGGCGAGATGCGTATGCATCGAGACGCCGTGGTGCCGCGCCAGCACCGCCGATTCGCGCATCAGATCGCGGCTCACCGAAAACGGCGAGCATGGCGCGACCACCACGCGCAGCATCGCGTAACGGCTCGGGTCGTGATACGTCTCGATCAGGCGCTGGGTGTCGGCGAGAATCGCGTCCTCGCGCTCCACCACCGCATCGGGCGGCAAACCGCCGTCCTTCTGGCCGACGCTCATGCTGCCGCGGCTCGCATGAAAGCGCATGCCGATGCGTTGCGCGGCGCGAATGCTGTCGTCGAGACGGCTGCCGTTCGGGTAAATATAGAGATGATCGCTCGACGTGGTGCAGCCCGAGAGCAGCAATTCCGCCATGGCCGTGAGCGTCGACACCTCGATCATCTCGGGCGTGAGATGCGCCCACACCTTGTACAGATTCGTCAGCCAGCCGAACAGCTCGGCGTCCTGCGCGGCCGGCACGGCGCGCGTGAGGCTCTGGTACATATGGTGATGCGTGTTGACGAGGCCGGGCATGACGATATGGCCGCTCGCGTCGATCACTTCATCCGCCGTGGCGGGCAATTCGCTCGTCGGTCCCACCGCCACGATGCGGTTGCCTTCGATATAGAGACCGCCGTCGCGGATCTCGCGCCGTGCGTCGTCCATCGTCACCAGCATGGCCGCGTGCTTCACCAGCAGCGTTCTTGCGCTGTTGGGCGCGCCGTCCCTCGCTTGCGTGCGTGTGTGTTCCATCGTCCTCATTCGCTCCGTGTCGTGCCGCGCGCCTTTCGGCATGCTTGCGGCCTGTGAACCAGGGACGCCCTCGCCACACCCGACGGCTCCGCTGCAACCGGCGCCGACGCGTCCCGGCAAGGACGCCGCAGGCCCGGTTACCCGGCGCGGGCCGACATTCCGGCGCGCCGTCTTCGGGACGCGCAGCACGCGCTGCGCATGACCGCTACGATCCGTAGCCAAAAAAATCGTGGCAATTCGCGCCGCTGCGATACCCACATTCACGCCACGCATATAAAGGTCGATTTTTGGCGGCGCTACGATCGGGGCATGGATCGGCGAATCTGGGGCGCGATGCTCGCGGGCCGCGGCGCCGCCTCCGGCACAACCCTTATGCGGCGAGTCTTATCTTTCCTATCGCGCGCGCCCGAGCGCCGCGATCGTTCTTAAAATGCGGTCACGGCGCTCGCTTCGATCCGCCGACGGGTATGTAGCCACTGACGTGGAGCCTCGATCCGCCACTTATGCACGCCGGTTTGTGCATGCCGGATCGAGCCGCCGCCGAAACTCGCAATCGCACAGGCACTGACCAAGGAAAACTGCGAATGGGCAAGCTGACTACCCACGTGCTCGACACCGCGAACGGCCGCCCCGGCGCGGGCATCGAGGTCGAGCTTTACGCGCTGGACGGCGACACGCGCCGCGCGCTCAAGACCGTCACCACCAACCACGACGGCCGCTGCGACGCGCCGCTGCTCGAAGCCGAAGCGTTCGTCGCGGGCGAATACGAACTCGTGTTCCACGCCGGCGATTACTTTGCCGCGCTCGGCGCGAACGTGCCCGAACCGCGCTTTGTCGATCGCGTGGTGCTGCGCTTCGGCATCGCCGACGCCGCCGCGCACTATCACGTGCCGCTGCTCGTTTCGCCCTGGTCGTACAGCACCTATCGCGGAAGCTGACCCGGGCGGGAGCTGACTTCGGCCGCCGTTGACTTCATCGGCGCAAAACTTCGACGCGTTCGCGCTTCGATCCATACCAACAACAACGGCAGCGCCTCGGCCCGCGGCAAAATCGCGAACGGCCACGCGCCGGCCCCGCAGTTCGCGCAGTCTGGTTTGCGCGCGCAATGCATCAGGAGTGGAGGAGTTTCATGGAAGGCTTTATCACCGACTGGCTGAACCTCGCGCTGCGCTGGTTCCATGTCATCGCGGCCATCGCCTGGATCGGCGAATCGTTCTATTTCGTCGCGCTCGACAACAGCCTCAAACCGCCCACCGACCCGAACCAGCGCCGCCGCGGCGTGTTCGGCGAGTTGTGGCACGTACACGGCGGCGGCTTCTACAACATGCAGAAGTACACGGTTGCGCCGCCCGAAATGCCGGACGACCTGCACTGGTCGAAGTGGCCTTCGTACACCACGTGGCTCTCGGGCGCCTCGCTTTTCACGGTGCTGTACCTGATGGCGCCGAACACGTATCTGATCGACAGGAACGTGCTCGACATGGGCCCGGTCGTGGCGATCTTCTCGGCGCTCGGCTTCCTCGCGGCGGGCTGGATCGTCTACGACTCGCTGTGCCGCCTGCTCGGCACGAAGGACAAATTGCTCGGCGTGTGCGTGGGCCTCTACGTGGTGATCGCCGCGTATCTCGCGTGCCATATCTTCTCGGGCCGCGCCGCGTATCTCATCATGGGCGCGATGCTGGCGACGATCATGTCGGCGAACGTGTTTTTCGTCATCATTCCGGGCCAGCGCAAGATGGTCGCGGCGATGCTCAAGGGCGAAGTGCCGAACCCGATCTACGGCAAGCGCGGCAAGCAGCGTTCGGTACACAACACGTATTTCACGCTGCCCGTGGTGTTCGCGATGCTTTCGAACCACTACGCCATGACTTACGCGCATGCGTACAACTGGGCCGTGCTCGTCGTCATCATGCTGGCCGGCGCGCTGATTCGTCAGTTCTTCGTGATGCGTCATCGCGGCCAGCAGCTCTGGTATCTGCCGATCGGCGGCGTGGCGCTGATGTTCGTCGCGCTCGTGTGGACGCTGCCGCGCCCGGTCGTGCCGCAAGCCGAAGCCGCGAACGCGCCTGCGGTCAAGGTCGCCGACATCGCGCCGATCCTGCAACAGCGCTGCGCCGCCTGCCACTCGGCGCACCCCACGATGATGGGCGCCGCGCCCGCCGGCGTGATGTTCGATACGCCCGCGCAGATCACGCAGAACGCGCAGCGTCTATATCAGCAAGCCGTGACGCTCAAGGCGATGCCGCTCGGCAACGTCACCCACATGACCGACGACGAGCGGATGAAGATTGCCGCGTGGTTTCAGGGCGGCGCGAAGGAGTGAGCCGCAAGACCGCCTGAGCGCCTGAAAGACGAAAGCCCGAAACGTGATGCGCGTTTCGGGCTTTTTTCTTTGGCGACCGCCGTTTCCAGCCGTTTCCCGCCGTTTCCCGGCGGCTCGGGGCGGCGGCTCAGGGCGAGAGCGGCACGCCGTCGATGCGGGAGAGGGAGCCGGCCGGCGCCATCTCCGCGGCCGTCGACGGCTGTGCGAGGGCGGATAACGGCGCGGGCGTGCGCTCTTGCGCGGCCGGCTGCGGTCCCGCTTTTACGCGCTCTGTTATGCCCTCTTTCATTCCCTCTTGTGTTCCCGCTCTCACGGCCGCCGGCACATCCTGCGCCACCGCTCGTGCGCGCACCGCCTCGCGTGCTGTGGGCAACGCCGGCGCGGCATCCGGTGGCGACAACCCGCGCGAGGCACTCGCGGCCTTCTGACCCGCGAAGAGTTGGGCGTTGATATGCCGAACCTCGTCGAGATCGAGCGTTGCCGTGCGCGCCAGCAGACTGAGCAGCGCCAACACCGTGTCGTAACGGGCGCGAATCTCGTCGCGGCGGCTTGCGTAAAGCGTGTCGGTGGCGCGCAGAACGTCGATGCTCGTGCGACTGCCCGCGCCAAAACCGATGCGCGTCGCTTCGAGCGCCGCCTCCTCGCGCTGAACCACCTGGACGAGGGCCGCCGTGCGCGCCTCGCCCTGCACGACACGCAGCCAGCTCTCCTGGGCTCCGGCGCCCGCGTCGAGCACGGCGCCGTTCAACTCATGGCGCGCCTTGTCCTCCAGCGCCAACGCCTCTTCGACTTTCGCGCTCACCTCGCCGCCCGAATACAGCGGAATGACGACCTGAAGCATCCCGGTCGTGGTCGTGGTCGGCAACGTGTAGCCGCCCGCCGCGCCGGCGGGCGTATGCGTCACCTGAATATCGACCGTGGGATAGCGGCCCGCGCGCGCCTTCTCCGTATCGTATTTCGCGATTCGCAACGCAACTTCGGCGATCTGCACGCCGTAGCCGCGCGTCTGCGCCTGAGTCATCCAGGCGTCGGCGTCCGGCGGCTGCAACGCGGGAGCGGCATGTCGCGGCAAGGACGCGAGGGATGTCACGGGCGCGCCCGTCTGGCGTTCCAGCACGGCGTTCGCGAGCCGCGCCTGGCTGCCGGCGTCGAGCCATTGCAACTGCGCCTGCGCGCGGCTTGCCTCGCCTTCGCGCACGTCGACGAGCGTGGCCTCGCCCGCCGCCCTGGCGCGAGCGACGAGCGCGAGATGCGCGTCGAGCGCCCGCAGATAATCGGCGGCACGCGTGGTTTCGTCGGCGGCGGCGAGCGCGGCGAAGTACGCCTGCGCCGCGGCGAGAATCGTGTCTTGCGTCGCGCTCGCCGTTTCGAGGCGCCCGCGCGCCACGACCAGATCGGCCTGCCGGTACGCCGTCCAGCTCGTCCAGTCGAACAGCGGCTGCACCAGCCCGACGGTCCAACCGTTTTGCCAGTAGTGCTGAGCGGGATAACCCTGCGTGTCGATGCCGTTCCACGCGCGGCCCCAGCCGCCCGTCACGTGCGGAAGGAGCGCCGCGCGCGCCTTCGGAACCGCCTGCATGGCCGCCCGGTATGCGTCGCGCGACGCGGCCAGCCGGGCGTCGTGGTCCAAAGCCGCGTCGACGACGGCAAGCAGATCCGCTGCCCGCGCGCGCGTGGCAGGTAGCGCGCAGACAGCGGCGCAAGCGAATACGAGCGCGGCGCGGCGTGCGCCCCGGCCGCTCATGACGCACGCTCCATCGCGGCTTGCGTTTCGTCGCGGGCGACCCTCACGAATGCGCCGTCGACCAGGCGGTAATGTTTATCGAAGCCCTCCGCCATCGCCACGTCGTGCGTGATCACCACCACGGTTCGATTGATGCGCTGCAAGAGCGCGCCGACGCGCCGCACGGAAACGGGATCGAGGTTCGACGTGGGTTCGTCGAGCAGCAAGAGTTCGCGCGGCTGGTAAAGCGCGCGCGCCAGCAGCAGACGCTGACGCTGGCCGGCCGATATGTTGGCCAGCGAATCGCTGACGACCGTGCGCGTGCGCATCGGCAAACGCATGACGTCGTCCTTCAATCCCACGGCGTCGAGCAAATCGAGGATACGCGCCTCGTCCGGGTGCCCCTCGAAAAGCGAGATGTTTTCGGCGATCGACCCGTGCAGAATGATGTCGCCCTGGCGCATGTGGGTCGCGTGACGGCGCATTTCGTCGACGTTCAGATTTCGCCACGCAATGCCGTTGAGCGACATCTCACCGTGCTGCGCCACTTCCGCGCCGGCCAGCAGTTTGAACAGCGTGGACTTTCCCGCGCCCGAGGCGCCGGTGATCGCGATCTTGTCGCCGCGCTCGATGTCGAGGCTCGCGCGTTGCAGCACGGGTTGGTCCGACACGCCATAGGCAAACGTGACGTCGCGCACGCTGATGCGCTCGAAGCAACCGGCCTCGACGGTGCGTTGCCTGTCGGCGAGCGGCGTGTAGCGCTCGGGCGCGCAGGCCACGATATCGTCGACGCGCGCCACCGGCACGCTCAGCATGTGCCACGCGAACACCGTGTTGATGGTATGCGCCATGCGGTCCGAAAACAGCGTTTTGTAGATCATGAACGAATAGAACGCGCCGACGGACACCGCGCCGCCCAACATCAGTTTCGCGGCCAGCCAGGTGACGCCGAGCGTCTCCGCATGCGCGAGCGTCCTGAGCAGCGCGTCGCGCGTTTCCGAGAGCCGGCTGCCTTGAAGGCGCGCCGCCGCAAAGGTGCGAAATAATTCCATGAAGCGCGCGAGACGCCGGCCTTCGCCCTGCGAAAGCTTGATCAACGCAGCGCCCCGCACGGTCTCGAACAGGGCGTCGTCGCAGCGGGCGCTTTCCTGGAATACGCGCGCGTGCGTGTCGCGCATCGCCGCATACATCGTCGCGCACACCAGCACGTACAGCGCGAAGATCGCGAGCACGACCAGCGACAGCTTCGCGTTCTGCACGAACATGAGCGCGAGCGCGAGCAGCCCGACTGCGGCATCGACAAAAAACGCCACTGACGACCGCGACGCGAAGGCGTTGATCTCGTCCTGCGCCTTGAAACGCGTGAAGACGTCACCGACGTTGCGTTTCTCGAAGTACGTCATGGGCACGCTCAACAAATGGGCGAACAACCCTTGCGTCGCGTTCACGCTCACGCGCGCGTAGAGCAACTCGACAAGGACGCCTTGCACGTAACTTCCGATCGCGCCGGACAGAAAAATCCCGCCGAAAGTCAGCGCGAGCACGTTCAGCAAATTCAGGTTGTCCTCGGCGACCACATGATCGAGCACGAACGAACCGAAATACGGCTGGGCGAGGATCGCGAACTGGGCTGCCAGCGCGACGAACAAAATCTTGCCGAGCTGGCCGCGCAAGCCGGGATTGAGCGCGCGCAGCCTCGCCAGCGCTTCGGGCACGCTCGAACGCCGTTTGATGCGTTCGAGCGCGGGCGTGGCCGCGCACTCGATCAGATAACCCGAGACGCTCGTCAAGAAAAGATCCATGGCGACGCGCCGGCGCCCCATTGCGGGATCGATCACGCTGACGTAGTGGCGCGAGGCGCGCTCGAACACCACAAAGTGCGCGCCGCCGAAATGGACGATGGAGCCGCGCTTGATTTCGCGCACCTGCGAAGCGTCGAAGCGAAACGCCTGAACTTCGAGACCGAAGTCGGTGGCGACATCGTAGAGGTCCATCAACGACAGACCGTTCGCCGAAACCGGCCGATAGGCCGACAACTCGCGCACCTCGGTCGACCGGCCGCAATCGCTCAACACCATGGCAAGGCACGCGTAGCCGCACTCGGCCACTTCATTCTGGAAAATGACCCGCATGTCAGCCTCGGGCGATCTTGAAGAATGGTTCGAGCACCCATTCGGCGATCGTGCGCCGCTCGACGACCACGCTCGCGGTGGCCCGCATGCCCGGCAGGATGTCGAAGTGCTGTGCGCCGTAGTCGAACGTGCGGCGAGGCAACGTCGCCCACGCGACATAGAGATCGCCGGCCGCTGCCGCGCCGCCGTTCGAGGAAGCGCCGGGCGACGGATCGGCGGCGGCGACGGTCGTACGCGAAACCGAATCGATGCGCGCCTCGTACGAGCCGAAGCGCGCGTAGGGAAAAGCGTCGAATTTCAGGCGCACGATTTGTCCTTCGTGTACGAAACCGCGCCGCCGCGAAGGGATGCGCAACGCGGCGCGCAACGGCTGCGACGGGTCGGTGACGATCACCATCGCGACGTCCGTCGGCTGAAGTGTGCTGCCTTGCACGAGGCGCGAGAACGTCACGATGCCGGCTTTCGGCGCGGCGATCGTGGCATCGCGACGGCTTTGCTCGAAGCGCGCGTCGGCGTCCTGAAGGTCGCGCGCGTAGCCGGCCTCAAGCTCTTTCAATTGGGCTTCGAGCGCGGTCTGCGCATTGTGCAGATCGGCAATTGCCGCAAGCGCCTGCTGACGGCGCGCCGCAGATTCCGCCTGCGCGATCTGCGCTTGATGCAGATCCGCGCGCGCCTGATCGATGCGGTCGGCCACGACGTAATCGGCCACCGACTGAAGACGCGCGAGCTTTTTCCGTGCCTCGCCTGCGAGCAACGCGTTCTGCGCCCCTTGCACGTTGATTTCGGCAAGTTCCGCGCGACGGCTCGCTTCGCTCGTGCGCGCCGTGTCGAGTTGCGTGCTCAACGCGACACGTTGTTGCATGTGGCGCGCATCGGCGGCACGCCGTTCTTCGTCACGCACCCGCGCGTCGAAAACGCCCCGGCGCGAGCCGTCGCTGGCGAGCGACATGTCGCGGTCGAGGCGAAACAGCGGTTGCCCCATCACCACCCGCTCGGGCGGCTGTACGTAAATGGCCGAGACGAGACCGCCCTCGCCTTGCACCTTGATTTCGGCCGGCGACACGATTTCGCCGTCGACGTCCTGCTTCAACTCGACCGTGCAGGAAAACGCGAACACGACGCCGATCACCACCGCCGCCGACGCGCCATAGGCGATCCAACGCGAGCTGAAATCGCGGAATTCAGGAAGATATGTGGGTTCCACTTGTGATGCATTCCCCGTAGCCGGCCGCGCCGGATGGTTCCTGCTCCGGGTCTTCTGGCCGTGCCCGCGCCGCCCTAGCGGGTTGGCGCAAAGTGATAGGTAGACGGATGTCCGGCGAATAGCCAGTGAGGGTAATTCGCCTTGCGCGCGGTTTGTATTGTTTCGGCCAGACGCTGCGGCGCATCGGTTTGTGCCAGCGCAATGACCTCGCCTATTTCGACGCTGAAACGACCCCGTTCGAAGCGCAAATAAAACGGCAGCAATAAAGCATCGACAGGCGCGCCCAGACGAAACACACCGCTGTGAATACGCGCATTTTTCCCGTTCATCGTTACGCCGACGGTTTCCATTGCGAATCTGGCCAGCGAGAACGGCGGAACGTCGGAAAATACCACGGCCACGCCATCGCGGCGCAAACTTCGAATGACGCGCAAACCCAATCCATTCCGACTGTCGCCACCTTTTTCGTCGTAGGTATAAAGGATACGTAGCGACGGAATCATTTCCGAGTCGTTTCCGTAAATATCTCGCGGCACGCCGGAAACCACCGATATCGACGACATATCGAGCGCCTTGCGTACCTCGTCGACGACATAAATGTTCGCGTATTGCGACACATAATGGAACGGCGAGAGAATCACCGGACGCCCCGGACTGCCGGCCTGTATTTGCCGGATTCGCGACGCGATTTGCGCACCTGCGTCACGCAGATCCGGCCAGGCGTCGCGACCCAGCGCACGCCCGGCGTACAGCCGCTGATCCAGCCAGTTCTCGCGCATCTCGGCGCTCATCGTGCGCAGCGCAACGCGGAACCCAAGACCGGCTTCGATACGCCCCGCATCGTATCGCGCAACACCGCGCGAGCGTGTTCGACCGCTCCAAATGGCACACGCGATCCAGCAAATCGACGCGGCACGGTCAATCGCGGCAAAGGAGATGCGGGCAAGAAGCCAGCGGCGCACGACAAGGCGCGTAGCGAGGAATCCGCGGCTCCACGCTCTCATGGTTCGCGCAAAGACAAGTCGACAGGCGTGCATGGCGCGGACTCGAAGCAGGGGGAACGGCCGGCGGAAACGAACGCGCGGAAAGGGGGGCGCTCCCCCCTTTCTTCACACCAGGCGATTAACGCGGAGTCGGCACGGGCGGTGCCGGCGGCTTCGGCGACTTCGATGACGAGCAACTGGATTTGCAGCAACCGCCTGCCGCCTGAACGTCCGCGAGTTGATTACGGTCGATTTTTTTCATTGGGTTTTCCATATCAAAAATGCCACCGCCCCGTTGCGGTAGCACGGCGCATGATAACAGCCGCACCTTTATTTTTTTCGTCTCATTAATTAATTTACAAAAATCAATGTCTAAAAATTGCCAATAGCGATTCGACTCGTATTTGTCCGTTTCGCTCTTATCCAGTAAATAAGAAAAATCATCAATGTCGGATAACTATAAAGATAGAAAGTGACGCGCTACGATTTAAATTCGGAAAAGTCGCATTTAATTGGTCGCCCGTTTTCTCTTACATTCTCATCGCGTTTTCATGTTGCATGCATCGAGAAACGCATTAGCACGCTTTTTTTGCAATCGCCTATGGGGATTAGTTAGATGAACAAAACATATCGCTCGGTCTGGAGCGAAACCGACCAAACATGGGTGGCAGCACCGGAAACCGCTCAGGCGAAGCGCAAGTCGGCGGCACGCCGGCTGGCGGTTATCGCAACGGGCGCCGTCGGCATGTCGGCAAGCCTGCTGGGAACGCCGGCCTCGGCTGCAACGGTGGGGACCGTCGGCCAGGGGGGCCTCGAGCTGTGTACCGGAGCGAAGGGATTTGCCTGGGGCTCCTCGGGCGGCAGCGAAACGCTGGATTGCTCGACGGACGGCAAGGGCACGAGTGACGGCCTCGCGTTCTCGCTCAACAATGCGGCCGACACGAAAGGCGGCTATGGCTTCGGCGCGTCGACCGCCCAGGTGGCCGGATACAAGAACGGCACCCTCAACATCAAAGGCGCGAGCGTGATGGTCTACGGTCCCACGACCTTCGACAGCGTCGTGACCATGAGCAACAAGAAAATCGTGCAGCTCGCGCCGGGAAAGGTGTCCGCCGACAGCACCGAAGCGGTCAACGGATCGCAGTTATATGCCGTTGCGGCGAGTACGGCCGATGTCGTGAAGTACGACGCGCCCGCGCACGATACCGTCACCCTGGGCACCGCTGCCGCGCGGGCGCCCGTGGCGCTGCGCAACGTGGCCGCCGGCGACGTGAGCGAGCTGAGCACGGACGCAGTCAACGGCGCCCAGCTCTACGCGATGAACAGTGCCGTAATCGGGGACATCACGAAGATCCACAACACCCTGATGACCGCCGGCTGGGGCGCGCAAGCCGACTCCCCCAACCCGGGCGCGTATCAGATGGGCGGCTTCCAGATGGACGCCGAGGGCAATGTGAGCAATCCCGCCGTGCTCTACGTGCCGAACACCACCGGCACGGCGAATCCGCATGTCGTGCTCGACCCGAGCACCGAATCCAGCGGCTACTTCGTGAACGGCGATCGCAACGCCGGCCTGTTGCCGAAGGGCACGGTCATCAGCAACGTCGCCGACGGCATTCAGGACACCGATGCGGCCAACGTCGGCCAGGTGCAACGGCTCATCGCCGAGCAAGGCAACGAGGGCGGGAAGCAGGGATTGCTCAAGGCGTCCTCCCTGCGCCCCGCGGCGCCCATTGCATCGGGCGTTGACACCGCGAACGCGAACGGCGCCCCCTACAGGACGGCCGCCTACTATTCGCAGGTGCGCGGCGCCGGCGACGCAATCGGGTCTTCCGGTCCCACCGATATGGCGCGCGCAAACAGCGCGGGCAGCATCGCCATCGGCTCGAACGCGCAAACCGACGGCCGCGGCAGCGCGGCGCTCGGCATCCAGTCGCTCGCCTCGGCCAACGACGCAGTGGCCCTCGGCTCGGGTTCCGTCGCCAATCTCGACAACACGGTTTCGGTGGGCAGCGACGGCACCTCGCAGCGCATCGTCGTGAATCCCGACGGCACGACCACGACGGTTCAAAGCCAGCTCAACACGCGCCGGATCGTGAACATGGCGGCCGGCCAGGACGACACCGACGCCGTGAACGTGAGCCAGTTGCGCAGCGCCGCGAGCGCACTCGGCGGCGGCGCGGGCGTGAATGCCGCAGGCGCGTTTGTCGCGCCGTCTTACTCGGTGGGTGGCAGCACGGTCCACACGGTGGGCGACGCCATTGCCAACCTCGACAACCGCGTGACGCAGAATTCCGCCGACATCGCGCAACTGTTCGCCGGCACGTCGGCGGACGCGAGCGCCTCGACGGCAACATCGGGTGCCCACGTGCTCGCCGCCACGCGCACCGTGCTGGCGGCCAGCGATGTGAGCGACGCCGCTGGCACGGCCACCGACGCCAACGCCGTTCACTACAGCTCGGACGCTCACGACCAGATCGCGCTCAGCAGCACGAGCGGCGAAAACGTCAAGCTCTCGGGCCTGCAAAACGCCCTGCTCTCGGCCGACAGCACCGACGCCGTGACCGGCCAACAGCTTTATACGACGAACCAGCAGGTCGCGACGATCAACCAGATGGTGCAGAACATCGCCACCACGGGCTCGACGGCGGTTGCGGTGAATTCCGCCAACGGTCCCGCTGCGGCCTCCGGCACCGGTTCGCTCGCCGTGGGCGGCGGCGCGGTGGCGACGGGAACGGGCGCAACCGCGATCGGCGACAAGGCGAACGCTTCGGCGAACAACTCGGTGGCCATCGGCGCGAATTCGATCGCCAACCGCGAGAACGCCGTGTCGGTCGGCGCGGAAGGCTCGGAGCGGCAGATCGTCAACGTCGCGGCGGGCACGTCCGGCACCGACGCCGTGAACGTGAACCAGTTGAGCAACGCCCTCGCGCAGCAGTCGAATGTGGTCAATCAACAGATCTCGTCGCTGCAAGGCTCGATCAACACCGTTTCGAAGAACGCCTATGCGGGCGTGGCGGCGGCGATGGCCATGCCTAACCTCACGCCTTCGGGTCCGGGGCGCACCGTGGTGGCGGCGGGCGGCGGCTATTACATGGGCGGCAGCGCGGCGGCGGTCGGTGTGACGTATCGCTCGCAGAACATGCACTGGCTCGTGAACGGCGGCGTTTCGGTCACCAGCACCGGAAACACGGCGGCGCGCGCCCAGGTGGGCTACGAGTTCTGACCTTCGTTCTGAACGACTCGCGCTAGAAGCGCAAAAGCCACGGTTCACACCGTGGCTTTTTTAATGACGCATCGCAAGTTGAACGTCAGCGCAACGCCGCATCCATTGCTTCCTGCGTTAGCCAAAGCGGCTCGGGCAAGTCCTGCTCATTGAGATTGAGGCCGTCGCCGCCGCGATCCACGACGACGAAATCGCTCACCTCGCCGAGCGCGATCAACGGATGATGCCAGACGCCCTTGGCGTAATTCACGCCCTGCCAGCCGCGCGAAACGAACGCGCGAACCCTCGCCACGTCGAGATCGCCGGCCGGCGCGACCACCACGAGATACGGCTTGTCGTTGAGCGGCACGAATGCCTGGCTGCCCAGCGGATGCCGCTCCAGCATCTTCACCTCGAACGGCAGCACGCGCGGCTGCCCGCGAAACAGATTCACGAGCGTGCGACCGCCCTCGTCCGTCACGTCGACTTCCGCGAGATCGTGAAAGCGCATCGTGGTACCGAGATTGATCGGAATCTGCCTTGCGCCCTGAAGCTCGATCACGTCGCCAAACGGCGCGAACGCCTCGCGCGTGAGCGGCTCGATAGTCAGCGTGGTTTTCACATCGCTCATGATGGTCTCGTCAGCGCTCTCACGCGAGCGTGCCCCAGAGGCGCACGCGCGACACGCCGCCATCGGGGAAAATGTTGAAACGCACGTGCGTAACCGGCCCAAGCGAGGCAAGCTCGCTTTCGTAGTAATGCTGGTTGTCCATTTGCAGCTTCTGCTCGCCGAGCAGCACGGGCCAGAACATGGCCTGCGTCACCAGCGAACTGTCCGTGCCGCCCGTCACGCGCGCGGCCTGGAACGAGCAACGGTCGGGATAATTGCCCTTGAAGTGCGCCGTATCCACTTCGATCTTCTTGATGATGCCCGGCTGCGCGAGCGCGATGATCGCCCAGTCGTTGCCCGGCTCGCGGCGGCGGCGCGTTTCCCAGCCGTCGCCCATGTTCACGCCGCGTCCCGGCATGAGCAGCGTGGAAGCCAATCCGAAATGCTGGTTGTTCGCGCCCACGAGGTAAGCGCCGTTTTCCATTGCCGCGAGGTCGAAGAGTTCGGTGCGGCTCGCGCCCTGCCAGTCGACCTGCGGCTGACCGTACACGCGCAGTCGCGCGATGCCGCCGTCGGGATAGATGTTCACGCGCAGATGCGTGTACGGCTTCTCGCTCGCCACATCGACGTAATGATGGCTGTTGCCGTTGAGCGAAGTCGACGCGACGATCTCGGTCCAATGCGTCGCGCCGTTCGGCGCGCCGTCGGCCACATACGCGCCTTCCACCGACGCCGCCGGCGGATAGTTGCCCGTGAAATGACTCGTGTCGATATCGAGGCCCTTGATCACGCCCGGACGCGCGAGCTTGACGATGCACCAGTCGTAGCCCGAAATGCGCTTGCGGCGCGTTTCCCAGCCGTCCATCCACTTGCCGTGATCGTCGTACTTGCCCGGAATGAAGACGGCCGGCTCCGGGTTGAGCATGCGCTCCTTCGGCGCGAAGAAGTCGTCGCTCGCCTCGAGCGCCTGCGCGCCCAGACGCGGGTCCGCGAGATTCACGTAGCGGCGCGTGAAGTCGGGGGCGTTGGGGTCGAGAGTCGGAATGGCCATCTTTGTTTCCTTGATTATTCGGTGGGTCAACGCGGCGCGCCTCGCGTACAGCCCGCGGCGCGCCGAACCTGCAAAGGCATTACGCGTCGATCAGCTCGTCGAGCCGAAAGCGCGCAATGCGATAAATCTGGTCGAGACTCGCGCGCACTTCCTGCGCGCGGTCGTTGTTCGCGCGCGATTCGAAGTTCGCAATGATGCCGTGGCGATCGTAACCGCGCACCGCGAGGATGAACGGGAAACCGAACTTCTCGCGGTACTGGCGATTGAGCGCATGCAGCTTGTCGAATTCCGCCTGCGTGCATTGATCGAGACCCGCGCCGCTCTGCTCGCGCGTGGATTCCGCCGTCAGCTCGCCGCGCACGGCGGCCTTGCCCGCAAGCTCCGGGTGCGCGTTGATGAGCGCGAGCTGCTTCGCCTCGCCCGCCGTTTCGACGATTTGCGACATCGCGCGATGCAAGGCTTCGATGCTGGCGAACGGACGCTGCCGCGCGGCCGCCTCCGCCACCCAGGGCGAATGCTCGAAGATGCCGGAAAGCGTCGCCACGAAGGCGTCGGCCGAAGCGTGATTCAACTGTTCGAGGGTGTAGTGCATGGCCTTCATGCGGTCGCCCCGCGGTCATTCTGCTGCGGTTGATAAGGATGATGCTCGCGCCAGTGACGCGCGATGTCGACACGCCGCGTCACCCATACGCGCTCGTGCTTTTCGATGTGATCGAGAAAGCGTTGCAGCGCACGAAAACGCCCCGGCCGCCCGAGCAGGCGGCAATGCATGCCGATCGACAGCATCTTCGGCGCTTCGTCGCCTTCTTCATAGAGCACGTCGAACGCGTCGCGCAAATACGTGAAGAAGTGATCGGCTGTGTTGAAGCCTTGCGGCGTGGCGAAGCGCATGTCGTTGGTGTCGAGCGTGTACGGCACGATCAGTTGCGGCGAACGCTTGCCGCCCGTGACTTCGACGTCCATCCAGAACGGCAGGTCGTCGCCGTAATAATCGGAGTCGTAGAGAAAGCCGCCGTATTCCGCCACTAGCCGATGCGTGTTCGGACTGTCGCGACCCGTGTACCAGCCGAGAGGCCGCTGCCCCGTCACGCGCTCGATCGCTTCCATGCCGAGCTTCATGTGCTCGGCCTCGCGCTCCGGCGTGGCGTCCTGATAATGAATCCAGCGATAACCGTGGCACGCGATCTCATGACCCAATTCGACGAACGCACGCGCGACGTCGGGATGCCGCTCGATCGCCATGCCCACGCCGAACACCGTGAGCGGCAGGCCGCGCTTCTCGAACTCGCGCAGAATGCGCCACACGCCCGCGCGCGAACCGTATTCGTAGATCGATTCCATGCTCATGTGACGCGCGGGATACGCGGCGGCGCCCACGATCTCGGAAAGAAACTGCTCCGAGGCCGGGTCGCCGTGCAGCACGCAGTTCTCGCCGCCCTCTTCGTAGTTGAGCACGAACTGCACCGCGACGCGCGCCCGGCCGGGCCAGTTGGCCTGCACCGGATACCGGCCATAACCGATCAGATCGCGTGGATAGTGGGGATCGAGTGGCATGCTGGTCGATTCAGTCGAATGGAAACGAATGGAAGGGAAAATTCGACGCAACGGCAATGCGCCGCGGCGCTTGCCCCGCCTGCCGCTCAGGGCTTTTCCGCAGATTCACGGCCACCCGCCGACAGGACCGGTCCAGTGTAGCGAAATCGTCCTGGCGCGCCCATACGCGCACCCAGATAGTGCGGGTCAAGCGAGGTGTATGTGGCGAGGCTGCCTCGCTTGTGTCTCGCTTGTGTCTCGCTCGCGCGTTGCGCGTTTACCCGCATGTCCAGCGCCGCCCCCGCGCCTTACCCGTAGCGCAACGGCCGCACCGGCGGCGGCTCGGTCGCGCTCGCGGCGCCGGCCGGGCTGAAACGCGCGAACTCGCCGTCGTAGCGTTTCGCGAGCGGGCGCGCGAAATCTCCGCGCTTGGCCGTGGTGAGGCGCAGCGCGACCAGCGCCTCCACCCATTTCACGGCCGCCGTCACGCCGTCGACGACAGGCACGCCCAGCGCGTCCTCCACCTGCGCGCACAGGCTCGTCATGCCCGCGCAACCAAGCACGATGGCGTCGGCGCCGTCCTGTTCGAGCGCGCGGCGGCATTCGTCGACGATCGCGCGGCGCGCTGCCGAGCCCGGCTCGTCGAGTTCGAGCACGGCCACGTCGATGGCGCGCACGTTGCGGCAAAAGCGCGTCATGCCGTAGCGCTCCGCGAGATGCCACGCCATCGCCCGCGTGCGCGAAAGCGTCGTGACGACCGAGAAGCCCGGCGCGAGCACGCTCGCCGCATGCATGGCGGCTTCGGCAATGCCCACCACGGGACCGCGCGCCAGCTCGCGGGCGGCATAAAGACCGGGATCGCCGAAACACGCGATCACGTAGCCGTCGAACCCGTCGCGCTCGCCCGCTTCCACTTCGGCAAGCAAGCCCGGCGTCGCGAGCGCCTCGTCGTAGTAGCCTTCGATGGAGGGCGGCCCCATCGTCGGGCTCACCGCCACCACTTCCGTGCCCGGCGCCACCACGGCGCGCGCGCATTGCTCCATCGCCGCCGTCATGCGCAGCGTGGTGTTCGGGTTGATCAGCTTGATTCGCATGATGATGTCTCCTTCATGTACCGCCGTATTGCGTATTGCATCTTGCACATTGCGTCATGCACCCGGCGTCAATCCCGGGCGCGCGCGCGTTCGCCGAACGTGAGCGCACGATAGAACAGCGCGCCGAGCGCCGCGCCGATGAACCACGAAAAGTTGGCCGCGTCGCCGAACGACGGCACCATCACGCAGATCACGGCAATCACCGCCGCGGGCAGCAGCGCCGCAACCGCGCGCCAGTTCACGCCGTTGCTGTACCAATAGGCGCCCGTTGGCGACATCGTATAGAGATCGTCGACGGCAAGACGGCCGCGCTTCACGAGATAAAAATCAACGATCAGGACGCCGTACAAAGGTCCGATGAAGGCGCCGAGCACATCGAGCGTGTAGTGAATCACCGCGGGATTGTTGAAGAGATTCCACGGCGTGATGAAAATCGACGCCACGGCGGCCAGCATGCCGCCCGCGCGCCAACTGATGAGACGCGGCGCGACGTTCGAGAAGTCGAACGCGGGCGAAACGAAGTTGGCGACGATGTTGATGCCGATGGTTGCAATGGTGAACGTGAGCGCACCGAGAATCACGGCCGTGGGCTGGTCGATGCGGCCCACGGTTTCGACGGGGTCCGTGATCAGTTGGCCGAACACGGGCAGCGTCGCCGAGGTCGTGATCACCGTGACCAGCGAGAACGCCAGGAAATTGATTGGCAGTCCCCAGAAGTTGCCTTTGTGCACGCTCTTGAGCGACTTGCCGTAGCGCGAGAAGTCGCCGAAATTGAGCATCGGGCCCGAGAAATACGACACCACGAGCGAGATCGCGGTGATCATCACGGGAATCACTTGCGCGCCGTGATACTTCACGCCGCCAAGATTCAAGCCGATGTTTTGCCAGCCCGCGCGATACACCATGTAACCGGCCAGCGCGAACATCACGACGTACACGGCCGGTCCCGCGAAGTCGATGAACTTCTTGATCGTGTTCATGCCGTTCCAGAACACGAACGCCTGGAGCACCCAGAGCGTCATGAAACCCGCCCAGCCGATCGTCGATAGCCCGAGCATGCCGTGCCGGTGTACGTCGGCGTAAGGCATCAGTTGCGGGACGAACTTGAGCACGACGATGACCAGCGCGCTCGACGCGAGATACGTTTGGATGCCGTACCACGCGACCGCGATCAGGCCGCGGATCACGGCGGGAATGTTCGCGCCGAGCACGCCGAACGTGCCGCGGCACGCGACCGGATACGGCACGCCGTGACGCTGGCTGGGCCGCGCGATGAGATTGCAGAGCACGTTGACGATGGAAATGCCGACGATCAGCGCGACGAGCACTTGCCAGCTCGTGAGGCCGAGCGCGAAGAGGCTCCCCGCGAACACATAGCCGCCGACGCTGTGTACGTCGGACATCCAGAACGCGAAGATGTTGTAGGCGCCCCAGGTTTGCTCGCGCAGCGGCGCGAGGTCTTCGTTGCAGAGGCGCTCGCTGTAGCCGCCGGGCAGACGCAGGTCTTCTTCGGCGGAATCGAAGTGGGGCACTGCGGGATTGCCGGGTGATGCGCTGAAATGAGCCATGATCCGCTCCTGAGAATGGATACGCCAACGAAAAAAGACGCTCGAAAACGCCTCGAAAACGTGTGCGTGGCGCCGCATGACGCGAGCGCCGCGATGTCCGCGGAGGTCTTGCGTGCCGGCAAAGCCTGGTCGCTGCTTGCGCGCGCCCTGTTCGCCATGCCGGTCATGCCGGGCGCAGGTAAAACGTACGCCCTTCTCCCTCGTTTTCAGCCGCGGCGCGCGTGGCCGTGCGAATGTTGCGCGCCGCTTCCTGCCGCAATCCCTTTGCTGTTATTTCGGAATACTTAGCGTGTGGGCGCGCTCATCTCGCGCACGCCGAACACGTCCTGCAAATCCACCGACGCGCCGCCGGGCCGGTCGAGCATGCGCAGCTCGACGCCTTGCAGATGCCGCGTCATCAAGTCGGCGGCCAGGGTTTCGTCGCCGGCTTCGAGTGCTTCGATGATCGCCGCATGATCGTCGAAAGAACACGGGCTGCGCCCCGGCGATTCGTACAACGCCGAAATCAGCGTCGAGCGCGCCACGAGACCATTGAGGCAATCGCACAGCACGGTATTGCCGGTGAGCGTGGCGAGCGCGGTATGGAACTCGCCCGAGAGCCGAATCCACGTCGGAAAATCGCGGCTCTCGAACGCCTTGCGCTCGCGCCGGATCGTCTCGCCGATACTTTTCAGGCGCCGGTTGCCATGCTGCGCGCTGCAAATGCGCCCCACTACCGCCAGTTCGATGATGCGGCGCATCTCGAACACCTCATGGACTTCCTGGAGCGACGGGCTGGCGACGAACGCGCCGCGATTCGGCTCCAGGTCGACGAGATGATCGGTGGCGAGCAACGCAAGCGCCTGGCGGATCGGCCCGCGCTTCACGCCGAAAACTTCGCACAACTGTGCTTCCGTGAGCTTCGCGCCGGGCGGCAAGCGGTGCTCGAGAATCGCGGCGCGGATGCGCGCGGCGATCGACTCGGGTTTCGTACCGGTTGCTTCGGCGTCCATATCGGGTTTTCGCATGGCGTGTTCTCTATGTTCGGTATGCTAGATTGGACATAAACATTGTCAACAATTTTATTGGCTAACCTGGGGAAACACCGACGTTGAGTCGGTTGAGCCACTGCGCGATTTCGGTGAAAATTGGCTTCAATTCGGGGAATTACGCACTATTGCGGGGAGCGCGATGAGATAAACGGGCCTATTTTTTGTCAACAATTTTCCCCCAACGCGGGTAAATGAGCATTGATCGACGGTGTAAAAATTGGCTGTTAGTTGCATATGTTCGAGGTTAAAAAAGCGCCTCGAAGGCGCTTTCCCGATACCGGAATCAGTCGAGGTGCGGATAGTCCGTCACCGCCAGCTCGAAGCCGTGTTGCGTGGCGTTCAAACGCGCCTGCGCGCCCACCGGCAGCGTCACCATGTCCGGGATATGGCCGAACGGCAGACCTGTGACGACCGGAATGCCGATCACGGACCGCACCTGCTCCACCATCTCGCGCAAGTCGTAGCCGTTGTCGTAGTCGAACGGCTTGCCGCCCGAAAAATCGCCCAGCACGAGCGCCTGCTGACGCGCGAGAATGCCCGCCAGATGCAGTTGATAAATCATTCGTTCGACGCGAAACGGCTGCTCGTTCACGTCTTCGAGAAACAAAATGCCGCCCTCCACCGGCGGCATGTACGGCGTGCCCACCAGCGAAGCGAACACGGCGAGGTTGCCGCCCCAGAGCGTGCCCGACACGTCCACGGCATGCACCTGCGGCGCATTCACCTTGAGCGTGAAAGCGGGCTTCGAAAGCGTGTCCCAGAAGTGATGCATCGTGAAACTGCTGAGATTTTCCGCGCCGAAGTCGCTGACCAGCATCGGGCCGCCGAACGTGGTGAGTCCGGCGCGCGCGAGCAGCGCAAGCTGGATCGCCGTGAAATCGCTGTGTCCGACAAACGCGATCGGCTGATCGGCCAGGCGGCGCTGCAAGCCTTCGTAGTCGAGTCCATGCAGAATGCGCACCGCGCCGTAACCGCCGCGCACGGCAAGCACGATATCGGGCAGTTCGCGCTCGGGATCGGCGAGCCGGTTGATCTCGGCGGCGCGCTGGCCGTCGGTGCCCGCGAAGCGCTGATAACGGCGCTCGGTCGCCTGCACGCCGTCGATACGGTGGCCCTGCGCGCGCAGCCGCGCCAGCGCGCGATGCACCGCGGCCGGATCATGCGGGTAGCCCGAGGGCGCGATCAGTTCGATGTGGCGATGAGTGGTCATGTCGGTGCGAAATTAGCCTGAACAGTCGTTTGCGGCTTCGTCGGACTGGTCGGCGCCGTGATTCGTTGCGGGCGCGCCGTTGCTTTCGGCATTCGCGCCGGCGGCATGCTCGCCGGCCGCGAGCCGCGCCCGACGCGCTTCGCGGCTTGCGCGCCGGCGCTCGGCGAAGAACGCGCGCAGCGCGGCGCTGCATTCGTCCGCCAGCACGCCGCCGGATACGCTCGTATGGTGGTTGAGCTGCGCGTTGGCGAAAGCGTCGACGACACTGCCGCATGCGCCCGTTTTCGGATCGTGCGCGCCGAACACGACACGTGCGATGCGCGCATGCATGATCGCGCCCGCGCACATGAGGCAGGGTTCGAGCGTCACATAGAGTTCGCAGCCGGGCAAGCGATAGTTGCCCAGCGCCGTCGCGCCCGCGCGCAAGGCGGCCATTTCCGCGTGCGCGGACGGGTCATGCGTGCCGATTGGATGATTGAAGCCCCGGGCGATCACCTCGTCGCCGCGCACCAGCACGGCGCCCACCGGCACCTCGCCGGCCGCCCGCGCTTCTTCGGCGGCGGCTTGCGCCAGGCGCATGAAATGGCGGTCGCGGTCGCTGACGGGTGCGGCGGAAGGCTCGAGCGCGGGTTCGGACTCGGGTTCGGGCGTGGGTTCGGATTCGGGCGCGGGTTCGGGCGCCGGCGCCAGTGCGTCGCCCGACGCCGGCGCGGTGCCGGCCGGCGCGGGTTCCCGTTGCGCGGGTTCCCGTTGCGCGGGTTCCGGGTGCGCGGATGGATCGTCGGCGGTTGGGCCGGCCTGGGCGGGCGCGCCCGTCACACGGCCCCCGCCGCCAGACCGGGTTGGCCCGAGGCCAGACCGGATTGGCCCGGATCGAGCGCGGCGCGCTCCGAGAGTCGCTCTGCAATGCGGCGGCGGTATTCGTGCGGCATCACCATGGGGCCACCGCGCAAGGATTCGAGCGCCATGTCGAGCGCAAGCAGGCGCGCACGCAGCCGGCATTTGGCGGCCTTGTCGCTCACTTTCGCGAGATCCTGCTCCAGATCGCGCAGCGCGCGCAGTTGTTCCACAGCGGGCGGCACGAACCCGGCGTTCTTCAGGATGCGGTTGGCTACGCGCACTTCTTCGGGCACGAGCAGGTCGTCGTCGAGTTCCTGGGGCGCTCCGGCACCCGGCAGGTCGTCGAAGTCGCCGCGCGCGGCAGCGGCGGCAATCCGTTGTTCGACGAGGGCATCAAGCAATTTCATCGGCAATCCACTACGTTGCGGCCACCGCATTCTATCAGGGTCACTCCTGAACGGCCGCCCGCTCCCGCCCGCACTTTCGTCATGGGTGTCATCCGCTTCCTGTAGCTTGACACCCGCCCGGATCAATGCGTCGTGAATCAAACGCGTTGCTTGCGCGCGTTTTCGCCGCCCGGCCGCTCACGTCACAACCCGCAAAAAACCTAGGAATCGTCCGATGGAGCGCCCCGCGCGGGCGGCGTAGGCTGCCACGTTCCCATCCACGTTTCCACGCGCAGCAATGAACCGATTTTCCCCTCGTTTTTCCCGTTTAGGCCACGCGCGGCGCCTTCGTCTGGCCGCCCTCGGCCTGCTGGTGGCCGCCAGCCTTTCCGGTTGCGGCGTGTTTTGCGGCGCCGCCGGAGGCAGCGGTAGCGGAATCGCCGGCGGATGCGGCGCCGGCATTCGCTTTTGAGCCGTCCGCTTCCGAGCCGCCCGCTTTTAGGCCGTCCGCTTCCGAGCCGTCCGCTTCCGAGCCGTCCGCTTTTGAGCCGTCCGCTTTTGAGCCGTCCGCTTTTGAGCCGCCCGCTTTCGAGCCGCCCGCCTATCAATCGCCCGCTTTGATTCCCCGCCATCGCGCGGAACGGCCGCGAACGCAAAAACGCCGCTGACGGGCACCGGAGCATACCGGGCCGCCAGCGGCGTCGACAAGCCTTTCGATTGCGCCCCGCGGGTGCGGGACGGCGGGAGACGGCGCGCTCAGTCCTTCATCACCTTGCCCACCGCGTCGACCACCACGCTCACGTTCTTTTCGTTGAGGCCGGCCACGCACATGCGGCCCGAGCGCAGGATGTACACGCCGAACTCTTCCTTCAAGCGCTCGACCTGCGCGGCGCTCAAACCCGTGTACGTGAACATGCCGCGCTGCTTCACATAGCGCGCGAGCGCCGCTTCGCTCGCGTGCGCGCGCAAGCCGTCGTGAATCGCCACCCGCATGCGGGCGATGCGCTCGCACATCGCCGTGAGTTCCCGTTCCCACGACTGCTTGAGTTCGGGCGTGCTCAACACGCGCGTGACGATCTTCGCGCCGTGCGTGGGCGGATTGCTGTAGTTGGCGCGCACCGAGCCCGTGAGCTGGCCGAGCACGCGGTCGGCGGCGGGCGCATCTTCGCAGATCACGTGCAGGCCGCCGCAACGCTCGCCGTACAGCGAAAAGTTCTTCGAGAACGAGTTGGCGACCAGCGCCGGCACGCCGCGCCTCGAAAGTTCGCGCACCGCGAACGCGTCGTCGTCGAGACCCGCGCCGAAGCCCTGATACGCCATGTCGACGAACGGCAGCAGATCGCGCCTTTGCAGCACGTCGATCAATTGCTCCCACTGCGCCCGGTCGAGATCGACGCCGGTCGGGTTATGGCAGCACGCGTGCAGCAGCACGACGCTTTTCGCGGGCAATGCGTCGATGGCCGCGAGCATCGCGTCGAACTTCAGGCCGCCGGTTTCCTCGTCGTAGTACGGGTAGGTGTTCACCGCGAAACCCGCGCGCTCGAAGATGAAGCGATGGTTTTCCCACGTCGGGTCGCTCACCCACACTTCGCTCGCCGGGAAATAGCGCTTGATGAAGTCGGCGCCCACCTTCAGCGCGCCGGACCCGCCGAGCGTCTGCACGGTGGCGATACGGCCGGCCGCGCGCGACGGGCATTGCGCACCGAACACGAGTTGCTGCACCGCGTCGCGATACTGCGCGAAACCCGCCATCGGCAGATAGGGCTTCGGACCGGGTTCCTCCAGGATCGCCGCTTCGGCCTGATGGACGGCCTTCATCACCGGCAGGCGCCCTTCGTCGTCGAAATAGATGCCAATGCTCAGATTCACCTTGTTCTGGCGCGGGTCTTTCTGGAAGTTCTCGTTGAGCGAGAGGATCGGGTCGCCGGGATAGGCATCGATATGTTCGAACATGCTGGTCAACTCTCAGGAAGGAATCAGTTCAAAGCGCAGCTCAGGGCGCGGTTCAAGGCGCATGGCAAGGCGCACGTCGAGGCGCATGCAAAGCGCCCGTCGAGGCGCATCTCAAAGCGCACGTCAAAGCACACGTCAAGGCGCGACCCGGCAAGCGGAAGGCGCCGTGGCCAGCAGGCTCAGCGCACCGTCACGCCGCCTTGCAGCGCGGGCGCGGCCTTGCGGCACCAGATACGCCAGGCAAGTGCAAGCACGCCCAGCCACACGGGAATCAGATACACGGAAATGCGCAGATCCGGGATCAGATACATTACAACGAGAACGCCCGCCAGAAACGCGAGGCTCACATAATTCGTCAGCGGATAGCCGAGGCTGCGGAACGCCGTGGTCTCGCCCGCGCGCGCCTTGTCGCGGCGAAACTTCAGGTGGATCAGGCTGATCATCGCCCAGTTGATGATGAGCGCCGACACCACGAGCCCCATCAGCAGTTCGAACGCCTTGCCCGGCATGAAGTAGTTGATCGCCACGCAAGCGGCCGTCGCGAGCGCCGACACGCCGAGCGCCGCCAGCGGAATGCCGCGCCGGCTCACCTTGAGCAGCGCCTTCGGTGCGTTGCCCTGCTGCGCGAGGCCGTACAGCATGCGGCTGTTGCAGTACACGCCGCTGTTGTAGACCGAAAGCGCCGCCGTCAGCACGACGAGATTGAGCACGTTGGCCACGAGTTCGCTGTTCATCGCGTGAAAGATCAGCACGAACGGACTGCCGCCCGTCACGACCTTTTGCCACGGATACAGCGAAAGCAGCACGCCGAGCGCGCCGATGTAGAAGATCAGGATGCGATAGATGACCTGATTGGTCGCGCGCGGAATGCTGTGCGAAGGATCGTCCGCTTCCGCCGCCGTGATGCCGACCAGCTCCAGGCCGCCGAACGAGAACATCACGACCGCCATCGACATGACGAGACCCGAAACGCCGTGCGGGAAGAAGCCGCCGTTGCGCCAGAGATTCGACACGCCCGCCTCCGGCCCCGCCGAGCCGGAAAGCAGCAGCCAGCCGCCGAAACCGATCATGCCGACGATCGCCAGCACCTTGACGATGGCGAACCAGAACTCCAGCTCGCCATATGACTTCACGCTCGTGAGATTGATGCCGTTGATGACGACGAAGAACACCAGCGCCGAAACCCAGGTGGGCAGCGCGGGCCACCAGTAGTGCATGTAGATGCCCACCGCCGACAGTTCGGCCATGCTCACGAGCACGTAAAGCACCCAGTAATTCCAGCCCGAGAGAAAACCCGCGAACGGACCCATGTATTTGTCGGCGAAATAGCTGAACGAGCCGGCCACGGGCTCGTCCACGACCATCTCGCCGAGCTGGCGCATGATGAAGAACGCGACGATGCCCGCAATGCCGTAACCGAGCAGCACGGCGGGACCGGCCGTCTGAATGGTCTGCGCGATGCCGAGAAAAAGGCCCGTGCCGATCGCGCCGCCCAGCGCGATCAACTGGATGTGGCGATTCTTGAGGCCGCGCTGGAGATGGCCGCCGCCCTGGTCATGCTGATTGTCTGAAACCATGTGTCTCTTCCTGTCTCCCTGCATGGATGCGACGCCGGCACGCCCGGATAGAGCGCTCGCGCCGCTTCACGAAATAAAATTGCGCAAACGGCGGATTGCGCCGGCGCGCTTTGGTTTCTCCCGAGTGGGCCGCTAGCCCCACGGGTGCGCCCAGTGTATCGGCGGCGCGGAAAAATAGGATTTCATCTGGTACGCTGGCAAACCCTTGTTGATACAATTTGTTCTCGCATTGGAACCGTTTCAGGCAAGAAAAATGCAAAATCTCTCGCTCGACGCGATCGACATGCGGCTTCTTGCCGCGCTCCAGCAGCACGGCCGCGCTTCCAATCTCGATCTCGCGGCGGCCATCAAGCTCTCGCCCGCGCAAACGCTGCGGCGTCATCGGCGGCTCGAAGAACTGGGCGTGATCCAGCGCTACGAAACGCGCCTCGACGCGCAGGCGCTGGGCTTCGGCGTGGTCGCGTTCATTCAGGTGACGATGGAGCGCGGGCACATGCGCGAGCTGATCAAGTTCAAGGAACTGGTCGCGACGCTGCCGCAGGTGCAGGAGTGCTATTCGGTGACGGGCGATATCGACTACGTGCTGAAAGTGGTGGCGCGCGATCTCAAGGCGCTCTCCGAATTCCTGCTCGACACGCTGATGCGCGCGCCCGGCGTCAACAGCGTGCAATCCATCGTCTGCCTCGACGAACTCAAAGGCACGAGCGCCATGCCGCTGGAGGCCTAGCCCACCGGGCGAGGCCAAGTGCGTGTCAGGCCCATCCAGCCTCGGTCTGCGGCGAAAACGCAATTTTATCTCATCGGCGTGCCGCCGGCAGCCGCACCCGCGTCTCGACCGAAATAGTCTTGCTAAATGGCCCCGCGTGCTCTAAAAAATATCCTGATCAGCACGTCTATCGGCGGTCCCGCCAACGTTGACATCTCGCGTCGATCCGTCGACGAGGTATCGGCACGGTGACGGACGGCTTCACGAGAGCGAGCGCGACAGTCCATGAGTCTTCTTGAGCTCAGAGGCGTTTCCCGGCATTTCGGCGCCATCCATGCGCTGAACGACGTGACCTTGAGTCTGGAGCCGGGCCAGGTGGTCGGGCTGATGGGCGACAACGGCGCCGGCAAGTCCACGCTGGTCAAGGTGATCGCCGGCAACTTTCCGCCCACGCAGGGCGAAATGCTCATCGACGGCGCGCCCGTTCACTTTCACAAGCCTGTCGATGCCCGCGCAAAGGGCATCGAAGTCGTCTATCAGGATCTCGCGCTCTGCGACAACCTGACGGCAGCCGCCAACGTCTTTCTCGGCCGCGAGCCGCGTATCGGCATCTGGCCGTTTCGCGTGCTCGACCACGCCGCCATGTACCGGCGCGCCGGCGAACTGTTCCGGGAACTGAAGTCGGAAACGCGCCCGCGCGATCTCGTGCGGCAGATGTCGGGCGGTCAGCGCCAGGCCGTGGCGATCGCGCGCACGCGGCTCTCCGACGCGCGGCTCGTCATCATGGACGAACCCACGGCCGCGATCAGCGTGCGCCAGGTCGCCGAAGTGCTCGAACTCATCAGGCGCCTCTCCGAGCACGGCATCGCCGTGATTCTCATCAGCCATCGCATGCCCGACGTGTTCGAGGTCGCCCACCGCGTGATCGTGATGCGGCGCGGGCGCAAGGTCGCCGACAAACGCACCGAAGCCTCCTCGCCGGAGGAAGTCACCGGGCTCATTACAGGAGCGATTGCCGCCGCCTAGCCGGCGCTGAGCGCCGCCGGCCAAACGCACGGCGGCGCGCGAGGAGACAAAAAACGAGGAGACGCAAAATTGAACGATGCGCCGGAAAGGCCCGGTTCCATGCCGGCAATGCTTGACGATCCGCAAGCCGCGAAAACGCACACGCGCTGGACGCAGATGCTCGCGAGCCAGGTGTTCTGGGTCGTGCTCGCGACGATCGTGGCGTGCGTCGTGCTTTCGTTCGCGACCACCAGTTTCGCAACGCAGCAAAATCTCTTCAACGTCACGCGCAATTTCGCGTTCGTCGCCATCGTCGCGCTCGGCATGATGGCGGTGATCGTCACCGGCGGCATCGACATTTCCGTGGGCTCGACCATCGGCATCAGCGGCATCGTGCTCTCCGTCGTCATGAACGCGGGCTGGCCGCTCTGGGCGGGAATCAGCATGGGCCTGTTCACGGCGGCGCTGGTTGGGCTCGTGAACGGCGTGCTGATCGCGTATCTGGATATGCAGCCGTTCGTCGTCACGCTCGGCATGTTGAGCGTGGGCCGCAGCCTCGCGCTCGTGATTTCGCGCAGCCGCACCATTTTCGATTTCGGCCCGGACGGCAGCAAGCTGCTGGCGCTCGGCGGCGGCTCGACGCTCGGCGTGGCGAATCCGGTGTGGTTTCTCATCGTCCTCGCCCTGCTGTTCTGGTTCGCGTTCACCTACACGCGCTGGGGCCGCTACGTGTTCGCCGTGGGCGGCAACCGCCATGCGGCGAGGCTCACGGGCGTGCCGGTGCGCGGCGTGATCTGCTCCGTGTACGTGCTTGCCGGTCTCATGGCGGGCGTGGCCGCGATTCTCGAAGTCGGCTGGCTCGGCGCGGTGACGACGGGCCTCGGCACCGGCGACGAGCTGCGCGTGATCGCCGCGACCGTGATCGGCGGCACGAACCTGATGGGCGGCATCGGCAGCGCGTTCGGCACGGTCGTGGGCGCGGCGCTCATCGAAGTCATCCGTAACAGCCTGATCCTGCTCGGCGTGGATTCGTTCTGGCAGGGCACGGTCGTGGGCACGTTCATCATCGTCGCGGTGCTGTTCAACCGGCTCGGCGGTGACCGCAACCGCGGTTAGCCGCGGCAGGACTTCGCGCGCACCGTTCGCGACGAGACGGTGCGCCGGGAGGCGAAGCGCATCTGGCGACGACAGTTCCAGACGCGGCAATCACAAGAAAACTTCAAGACAACGCAACGAGACGCGCGCGCCGGACAGCGGCGCCGAACCGGAGGAAACCATGAGGAAGACGTGGATGTGCATTGCTGCGATCGGAGGGCTCGCCATGCTGGCGTCCTCCGCGTTCGCCGCCGACAAGACCCTCGCGCTGGTGGTGAAGGGCCTCGACAATCCGTATTTCGACTTGATGCATCAAGGCTGCGACCGCGCGAACAAGGAGCTGACAAAACAGGGCTACACCTGCTATTACACCGGCCCCGCGACGGCCGCGGACGAAAGCGCCGAAGTCCAGATCATCGACGACCTGCTGACGAAGGGCGTTTCGGCGATTGCGATTTCGCCGTCGAACGCGCCCGCCATTGCGGAAGTGATCCGCCGGCGCAATACGAAGATCCCGATCATCACCGCCGACGCCGATCTGCTGCCGAAAGACCAGTCGCTGCGCAAATCGTATGTGGGCACCGACAACTACGAACTCGGCGTGAAGCTCGGCGAGCAACTGAAAGCGTTGATGCCCAAAGGCGGCAACATCTGCCTGGTCATGGGCAACCCCGCGGCCGAGAACATCAACCAGCGCGCCCAGGGCACGCGCGACGCGCTAAGCGGCAAGAAAGGCGTGACCAGGCTTGCGGGCGAAAACAACTGGCGCGAGATCAGCGCCTGCCCGCTCTACGTGAACGACGACGCCGCGAAGGCGAATCAGATGATGCAGGACACGCTCACGGCGAACGCCACGGGGCTCGACGCGTTCGTGTTCGAAGGCGGCTGGCCCCTGTTCGCGCCGCAAGCGTATTCGCAGGTCGTCGCGCCGATCATGGACAAGATTCAGAGCGGCAAATTCATGATCGTTTCGGCGGATACGCTCGGGCCGGAATTGCAGGCGCTCAAGGATCACAAGGTCAATGCGCTCGTTGGACAACGGCCTGAGGAAATGGGTTATCAGGCCGCGATGGTGATGCGCGATCTCGCCGAAGGCAAAACGGTCAAGCCCGTCGTGCATACGGGACTCGACATCTGCACCTGGAAGAACGCGGATACGTGCCTGAAGCATTGACGGTTCCTCGCGACCTCGGCGAACCTGGCGGGTGACGGCATAGGCGGTCCTTTGTTCAAACTTGTCCAAGCTTGTTCAAACTTGCTCAAGCGGACCGCCTGTTGCCGGGCGTCAATCGTTCAACGGGAAGCGCGCCTTGAAGTCATAGTGCGTCTCGCCCTGCAAGCTGTCGATCAGCACGAATTCACGCACGCTCCACGTGATCGGCTCGATCTCGCGCGTGGCGAACTTGCGGTTGTCGTAAAGCAGCGTGAGATGCGGCGTGAAACGCGCGTTGCCGGCTTGCAGATACGCTTGCTTGAGCAAACCGGCGAGCCGTTGCCGAAAGTCGATCAGCGCTTCGACGCCGGTGCTGGACGTGAGCACCCAATGCCGCCCGAAATGGGCCAACCGGTCGAACGTTACGTCGAACGGCAAAGCGCTGAGAGTTGCGGCCACGGCGCACGCGCGGGAAATGACCGGCGGCGGCAGGTAAAACGCTGCGCCCAGAACGTTCAGCGTAACGTGCAGATGGCCGGTTGGCCTCGGCTTGGCCTTGATACCCGCTTCGGACTGCCAATGATTCGCCAACGCGGCGATGCGGGCGGCCGTGTCCGGATCGGGCATCACCGCGAAGAACAATTGATGTACGACGTCCGAGAGCGGCGTTTCGAGTCCAGGTAGCGCGAGTTGGGTCATGGCATGTCACCGATACGCATGGGAGCGAAGTGGGCGTTATGAGCTTTTGAACGTGCCATGAGGATTCCTGCGTGCTTCGGGTTCCTTCGTGCTTCAGGTTCATGCGCGCGTGCCTCTCGTACGATTCATCGCCCGATTTGCCGCCCGGCCTGCCCGCCGATTCCGCCCCAAAAACCCTTTCATTTTCCGCTTGCACTCGTCGTCCGCCCACGTAGAATACTGTATATACGTACAGTATCGGTGGCAACGTGGAACTGCAACAAAAACTCGAAGTGTTGGCCGACGCGGCAAAGTACGACGCTTCGTGTGCAAGCGGCGGCGCGCCCAAGCGCGGTTCGCGCGGCGTTTCCGGGATCGGCGCGAGCACTGGCGCGGGCATCTGTCACAGCTTTACGCCGGACGGGCGCTGCGTGTCGCTCCTCAAAATCCTGCTGACCAACTTTTGTCTGTACGACTGCCAGTACTGCGTGAACCGGCGCTCCAGCAATGTTCCGCGCGCGCGGTTCACGCCCGAGGAAGTCGTCGACCTCACGCTCGATTTTTACCGGCGCAATTACATCGACGGCCTGTTTCTAAGCTCAGGCGTTATCCAGTCGTCCAACTACACGATGGAACAACTGGTGCGCGTGGCGCAGTCGTTGCGGGAGGAACATCAGTTCCGCGGTTATCTGCATCTAAAAACCATTCCGGACGCCGATCCTGAACTCATTGCCAAAGCCGGACGCTATGCGGACCGGCTGAGCGTGAATATCGAATTGCCGACGGACGGCAGTCTCGCGCGCCTCGCGCCCGAAAAAAACGTGCGAACCATCAAGCTGGCGATGGGATCGATCCGGCTGGCTCAGGAAGAGGCGCAGGCCGAGACGAAGGCGCCGCCATTCACGCCGGCCGGACAAAGCACGCAAATGATCGTCGGCGCCGACCAGACGAACGACCGCACCATCCTGCAAACGGCCGAATCGCTGTATGGATCGTTCAAACTTAAGCGCGTTTACTATTCGGCGTTCAGTCCCATTCCAGACAGTCCGTCGGCCCTGCCCGCGCAGGCGCCGCCTCTGCTGCGCGAACATCGGCTTTATCAAGCCGACTTTCTGTTGCGCGGCTACGGCTTCAATGTAAACGAACTGTTCGAAAAAAGTGGAGACCTCGCGCTCGAAATCGATCCGAAGCTCGCGTGGGCGCTTGCTCATCGCGAGCATTTTCCTGTCGACCTCAACCGCGCGCCGCTTCGCGTGATCGCGCGCGTGCCCGGCATCGGCATGAGGAACGCAAAACGTCTCGTGGAACTGCGGCGTACGCGTCGCATCCGTTACGACGATTTGATCCGTCTGCGCTGCCCGATGGAGAAGATCCGGCCGTTCGTGGTGACGCAAGATTATCGTGCCGCCCTGCATGACGCGTCGTCCGAGAAACTGCGCCGCGTGCTCACGCCACCGCCGGTGCAACTCGCGTTGTTGTGAGAACGGCGGATGCGCACCATCGTGATCGAAGATCGCTTTGCCGCGTGGCGCGCGGCCGCGCTCACGGCGCTCGCGGAGGAACTTCCGCCGGCGTCGATTCAATGGCGCCTCGCAGAGGCGACCGAGGGGCCGCAGCAGCAAGCGTTGATCGACGACACAGCGGATTCGCAAAACGCGGTCGCTGCGTCATCACGCAGGGCCGAAGTTCACGTGTCGAAAGAGTTCGCCGCACTGCTGAAAGACGCCGCCTCGTTTCGCGATCCTCAGCGCTGGGCATTTTTGTACAAAGTGCTGTGGCGCTGGCATCGCGGCGACCGCTCGGCGGCGTCGCCCGCGGATATCGACGGCTCGCGCCTTTACCGTATGGCCAAGGGCGTGCGCCGGGCGCAGCACGACATGATCGCCTATGTGCGATTTCGCAAACAGCCCGGCGTCCAAGCCGTTCCCGAATACGTTGCATGGTACGAGCCCGACCACGATGTGCTCGAGTGGGCGGCGGAGCATTTCGCGCAACGCATGGGCCGATCTTCATGGCTCATCACCACACCGCGCGGAGCGGCTTTCTGGGACGGTTGCGAGTTGCATCTGGACGCGCGTCGCGCGTTGCCAGGCGATCACCGTTACGACTCCGAAGATGAGGCGGAGGCGTTGTGGATCGCGTATTACCGGAGCACGTTCAACCCGGCACGATTGAACGAGGACGCGCTTGAGCAGCATATGCCGGTACGTTTCTGGAAGGGCTTGCCCGAAGCACACTGGATTCCCGGCATGATCAGCGAAGCCAAAAGCGGTGCGCGGCGGCTCGCTCAGGCGAGCGGTGTCGGCACGCTGAACGGCAAAGTGATTTCTGTCGAAGCCGACGCGGCGCAACCGGCTCGAGAACCGCCCTCTTCGCTCAATGCTTGCAGGCGTTGCGAGTTGTGGCGTAATGCTACGCAGGCAGTCGGCGGCGCGGGGCCGACTAGCGCTCGAATCATGTTGATCGGCGAACAACCGGGCGATCAGGAAGACCTGAGCGGGCAACCGTTCGTCGGGCCGGCGGGGCAACTGCTTGACGTCGCAATCGAGCGCGCGGGCTTGTTGCGCGATCGGCTTTATCTGACTAACGCGGTGAAGCATTTCAAGTGGGAACCGCGAGGCAAACGTCGTTTGCACAAAACGCCTGCGCAACGCGAAACGGAAGCGTGCCGTTACTGGCTCGAGCGTGAACTGGACACGGTTCGACCTGCCGTCATCGTCGCGCTCGGCGCAACTGCGCTCGCTACACTGCTGCGCAGGAAAGTGAGCCTTCGGGATTACGTGAACGCGCCTTTCGAGATCAATGGCGGATGGGCTATCACCACTTATCACCCGTCGTTCGCCTTGCGCCAGCAGGACGAAAATTCGCGCGACAAAGTGCTCGACGAAATTACCGGGGCACTCGTGCGCGCGCGTGAAATGGCGGATGGGTGTTAGCTGGTTGAGTGAAAAAAAGCGCGAAAAAGGGCGCTTAAAGCGCCCTTTTTCGAGTCATTGAAACGGCCAGATTCGCTGCGTGTTGGCGGGGGGATTACTCCCACTCGATTGTCAATCGGTGATCGGAGCCCTTGTGTAGACGGGTTTTCCGTCCGCTGCGGTGGCGACGATACCGCCAGTGATACCGAAAAATCCTATCGGCAGTTGTTGGCTTTGAACAGACTGCATCGGAGTCTTCAAAGTGCGCTTCCGTTAAAACATCGCGAATATCGGGCATCCGAATATGACTTCTGCGGGGATACCGTCATCGATACTGTCAGGCTCGTTCCAGAGCGATCCAGGCGGAGCCTGCAGACGCCATGACCTAAACTCCGGGAGCGCCCTCATGCCAAGCAGTATGCAACAGGTGCTGCTACCCTCGTGGGAAGAATACAGGAGCCCGCTCAACACGCTTCCGGGGCAGAAAGAAGCCCCCGCCCCCGGTTGATTGCAAACTGTTCGTCCCTGTTCTGCTGGATGACACCGGCCATCGTCTACCCCGCATAAATGTTCCCACTAGCCGGGAGGGGCATGCCAACCTGCCTGTGTGCATCAACAAGCATGGCAAGTGCCGTATCAAAATATTGGCGGGATCCCCAAAGATCACGATCACCAATGATGTACAGGTAGCTTTTCGCGCGCGTAACCGCCACGTTGAGCAGGTTCGGAGCCGCTGCGGCCCAATCTATCGCTCCAGTCTGCTCCGCGTCACAACCCAGCACGAAGAAAACCACTTCGCTTTCCTTGCCCTGGAACGTGTGAACCGTGCCAACCCGCTTCTTTACCCATTCACCTAGCTTGTCCGGCGTACGCCTTCCCGTTCCTGACAGCGCGGCACGCCACGCGTCATGATCACCCAGAAGTGCGCTCAATCCCTGCTTGACCTGCCTGAACGGCGTGATGACGAAGGCGTCGGGTAGTTGCGGCCGCTCCGCATCCGTCAGATCCGGTGCTTCGATGTACAGTCTGACTAGCGCGTCGAATACGCACTGTCCCTGCGCAACGATGCACTTCGTTCCATCGCGGCTATCGCCGGCTACGTGCCACCATGCGCTATGACCGAGCACAATATGTGCGGATGGCTTACCCTTCTTCGCGTGCTTCATTCGTCCATCATAGGCAATCGCGTTGGCGATCTCGAACATCGGGGTTGCGCAGCGCCGGTGCATGACGAGTGGAATACCAATGAACTGGTCGCGCTCGAGCGGATGTCGCACACCGTATGGATAGCATCGGTCGGCGAGCGTCTGGACGGAGTGTGCGTCCACCGCATAGCGTGGACGCCGTTCCTGCAGCCAGTACTCGCCAAGGCGCATCAACAGACGGGTTGACTGCGTGACGACCGGTTCGATCTGAAGAGGATCTCCCACCACCACCACGCGCCGCGCGCGCATAATCGCGCCAACGGCCGCCTGCGGCACCGCCTGCCCAGCTTCATCGACAATCAACCAGCCCAGATCCTCCGGCCCGATCCCGGCGAACTGCCTTCGGAAAGACGCGAAGGTACTCGACACCACCGGCACCAGCATGAAGAACCATTGCCAGAGGACCTTGCGCGCCTCGCCAACTGGAGGTCTCGAAAGCATCTTCGACAGCGCGAATACTAGGTCATTTGTCTGCGCCTCGTGAAAGAACGCCTCGTGCAACGCCATGGCCGTAGAAAAGAGCTCGTTGCGTAGACCGTTCAGCTTGTCGCTCTGCCAGAAAGCTCGGGCCTGACTAGCCTCCTCTGCAAGCTCAGTGCCCTGCCATACGGTCACACCCGTCTGCTCAAGCAACGACCTCACGGTCCGCAGCCAGTCGCACACAACGCCAAGAGAGAACGCAGCTTCCGCCGTCTCACACCATCGTCGATACAGATCGGGGCGGAACCATCTGGATAACCAACGGATAAAGGACGGCCCAAGACGTCGCTCAACCAGTTCCGTCTCCTTGTCCAACTCGCGCTTCAACCGGTCCAGGCGATCCAGCGTCGCTTCACCCGCATCCGGATGACGCAGATCGGGACAGCGCTGTGTCACGTTCGCCCACTTTGCTCCCAGTTCGTTCAACGCCGCATCGAGCGCTTCGAGGCGTCCATGCTCCGCCTGCCAAGCCGCATGTGCCACTTTGAAACGCTCCTGCATCGCGCGAAACCCCGGGCGTGCGCCACGCGTTTTGTCACGGTACCGCCAGTAGGTCATCGCGCCTACTGCGTCCCAGCTCTTGAAATCGACCGCGCCTTTCGACAGAAACCGGTCCGGCCGATCGTCCGGTTTTGCGGCACGGTTCGAAAACACATCGCCAACCCGGGTGCGGTTGGCCTGCTTGCCTAGCGCAGCCGAAACCAGCCCCCACACAGGCTCTTTGGGCGCCTGCCATGCCTTCGTCGCATGGCTGCCTGCATAGCGGGTTGCGACAGGCTTGAAGTAGCCCAACGTATCGAGTTGCGCGGAATCGAGGTGCCGACTCTGCGGCAGTTCGAGCGAAAGATTCTCCACCGCGCCGTTGTTGCTCGAGGCCACTACAATCTCAAAGCCCGTCAGCATGGGCGACAGGACAGGTAGCGTATGAGATTTGCCATCTGCAAAGACTGCTCCGATGGTCGCGCCGGATAAGCCTGCCGTGACGCCGTCGAGCGACGCCAGCGCCTTCGCCCGCTCGACCACGAGATGGGCAATGAGATCCCGCAGCAGTGTGGTCTTTCCGGTGCCCGGCGGTCCGTTCACCGCGACGATTTCGCCCTCACCCAAGGCCTTCATCCGGTTCAGTGCATATTGCTGCATCAGCGCCTGAAAATGACCAACGGGAGATGGCCAACGCCCGACAATTCCGTTGCGAGGCCGTAGCGTTTCGAGAATGGTCCGCTGGCCATCGGGCGCATCCAGGTCGAGCTTCGATGTGTCCTGCAGGGAGAGATAAGTCTTCAGCGCGCGCGGAACACGCGGTCCGTCCAGCTCTCGCTGCGCCTGCATCAGATCATGCACGTAAAAGCTGTTCAGGATCGGCAGGTCCCGTTCTTCACCGTCTTCCTGCTGCTCCTTGGCCGATGCATCCGTGGATTGCGCAGCGGTGATGCTCTCATCCTTAAATCGGGTCTGCGCTTCTGCCGGTTGCGCTCTCACTGGCGATATGACCATCCAAGCGAGGCCATCGCTGGGCGGAGTGTAGTGCGCCCATTCATGAAGCCGCCGTACCATCGCCATCAATTGCTTCTCATCGAAGGGTTGGTCTCCGGCGACAAGCGCCGTCAGATCCTCCCTCAGGGCGATCAGGCTCGCTTCGAACGCATTCGCGCACAGATCTTCCAGCGCCCCACTTTGCAGGCGACCCAAAGCCCACGGCAAAGCGGACACGCTCAGGCTTTCGGCATTGACCCGTCCGCTTTGTCCCAGCTTTACTTTCGCGAAGCACGTCAAACCCTCGGGGGCCATTTCGTCATCGCGAATCTGGTCGATCACAGAACGTGCTCTCGACCCCGCCGCGACAGTGTGTTCGACCACGGACGTGGCCTGTACCACGTCAAATGGAACCAAGTACAACTCGCCCGACTGTCCGGACACCTCGTCCCAACCATGAATCAACCCAGTGCTCGTCGACCGGACGCAAACCGTTTTCCGATTAGCGTCTCTGGCCTCCTCGAGTTGATCATCGAGGCTGTAGCTGTTGAAGAATTCGACGCTATGCCAGTAGTCGAGGATCCTGGATATCTTTTGAATCGTCACAATAGGAGAAGAGCCTAGATTAATCAATACCGGGTCAAAGACCGGCGTATCGGTTCAAGTAGCATTGCCGAGATCAAGTTTGCATCTGAGCCATTTGTCGAATGAGTCCACGCGCACGAATTCCGTGGGCACAGGATACGGAGGAAAGCGCATCCACCAATAGATGTCTCGACATACGTACGCCTCCAGGAATCTTGGCGGATCGCTGATAGTGGGTTCTGGCCAACCCAATAGCGTTCGTAGCTCGTCGGTCCTTGCTTGCAAAAACGCACGACGCCCTTCAATCTTCGCGAACTGCGCTCGGTCGGGTGGTACGCCAAAAATCCGCTCCCGCAGCCTGCGCGCATCCTTGAGACAGAACGGCGGCTGGTTATACTTGCATTCCACGCTAAGCCAAGTATTAGTCTCCGGCCAGTACGCGAGCACGTCAAAGTCACCAACGTCGACGAAGCCACCATTGGGAAAGCGGCGCATGAAATCAATACCCGGAGCGAAAAACTTGGTCGTTCGTGCACAAATTTCTGCGGCTCGTTTCTCGAGCTCCTTCTCAAGATAGTTCTTGATTTTCTGAACAGCTTTTTTCGTCTCAACCCATGGGAAGTCGGCCGGCAGATATCCATTGATTATCGCGTTTACCCACGCCCTGCTCGAGCGCTCCGCCGCAGATGCGCCCCAAGTAAAGCGTCCATCCGACAATTCGATTAACGGGCGCAAATTAAGCCTCGCACTGCGCTTGGTGTGCTCCCATACCGGGACATCTGACTCAAGCACGGTTTTACCCAGAAGCACACGAACCTCACGGGGATGGAGCGTCAGGAACTCGATGATCCTTTCAGCACGAGGGTGGTCGACTCCTTCTATAAATCGTTTCAGCACTTCCGACAATTCGTCCGCAGTCGCCTCATAGCGAAACGCCAGTTTAGACAAATCGTTTGCCGAAGCCCATTGCGAGAGCACGCTCAGCGTGGTAATCATCTGCCGAAGTGTGAATCCAATGTCCCTTTCGAACGCTTCATCGACCGCATCCAGCCCAGCGGTCGATTGAACATCAATCGCGACCTCGTCCTGAGCAGCACGATTCAAGCCAAGCTGTGATTCGGCGATCTCACGTCGGAACGCGGTTTCCTCGACCTCTCGCTCGTCGGAATAGAAGACGTGAGGCACGTACATGTCGTCGAGCTCGAGGCCGGCAACCGCAACGTCGTTGTGGAGCGAGTCGCTAGCACCATAAAGTACGAACAGCCAGTCTACGCGCGCGAGCAATCCTGATAGGTCAGCGGAACCTGGGTGCTCGCTGCCTGCAGAAGGCGCACTCACCGTCGCTTCGATGAGGTAGCGATAATTGCGCCCAGTAGTCGAAAATTCCTCATATTTCTCGGCGAGTGCACCCTGACGGTCGTAGTCCGTCTCGTGCTTGAGGCTCTGCTTGATCCGGCGATAGTCCTGCCTGTACTGTGTGGCGAGATGGTCATACTCCTCGACGGCCATACGCAGCAGAGCATCCCGGTCGAAGGACATGAGGCTCTGATGCACGTGCGCGCGATATCTGTCTCGCGCAGCGTCGATAAGGGGTTTAGCGTCAGCGAGCATATAACGCCCAGGCTGAGCCTCCATGCGTTGGAACGTGAAGGCGAGTTCCCGCCGCGCGACCTTGTACTGCTCGGCCTCGGGAATCAGTGCGTCGAATGCATCAGGCACGTCGACATCGCGCACCGTGGTCTCGACGAAAAATCTTGGCGCCCGCGCAGCAGTTTCGTTCAGCGCGTCACATACCTCGTTCGAAAGTGTCTCTCCCACTAAGGCTACAATGCCCTTCAGGCACTCAATGAGACACTCGACTTCGAAACGGGCATCCGTCGGGTTGCCAAGAGATGCCTGAAGTCGTGCAACATTCACCTTTACCCTGAGCGCAATAGTGCTGCCACCGGCGTTTTCCAATCGCCACTCGCCAAGCAGAGGGAGAGTCACCGTCTCCGCGGGAACACCTTCGAGCGACGCTAGAGCCTCGGGGTTTACTTCACACGTAACCGCAATACGATGGCACTTGAAGAGGGGCAATGCGTCTATCAGGGTGATGCGTTGCGCGGCGGAGTCGGCGGCGCACTCGGCAAACATTGCGAGAAGCCGGCCGTCTTCCAGCTTGTCAGGTCGCTGCCCGAGCGATGCCACGAAATAGAGCATGCATTCGCCAATGCGAGCGCCGTATGCAAGCTCAGGGAGAGTCTTCGACTCGAGCCTGTAAAGACCACCGTGCGTGCGCTCGACAGACCAAGCAGACATTCGGTCATTCGGAAAGACTGGCGGAGCATCCTTCCAACGCTTCTCGAGCTGCGTGTATCGGTATCTCGAGCCCCAGTGCGGGTCAAGAACTAACAGGTTCGGTTGCACCGCGCCGTCGACAAGCACGCCGTGCGTGTCTTTGAACGCGGCAAAGATATCGGGCACGCTGCGCGAGAACGGCCCGAGACTCCGAACGTTCGCGTCAACGTAAGTCCAGAAACGCGAGGCCTCGTCAAGGGACTCCACTGAATCGTATAGCGTGACAAAATCCGGCAGCCATACAACCCGCGCCTGCGTTTTAGGCAAAGGCACTCCAGCGAAGCCGGTCGCGTGACTTTCAATAACCGCAGTGATTTTGATGTCAGAGCCATCCGTTGCCCCATCGCTTTTTCGGAGCTGGAATGGTCTTGTTTGTCCCTCACGTAGAAGAGCCCACTCACGGCCCTGCTGGGTGAATTCGAAAAGCTCCCGCTCAAAATCGGGCAGTCGCGCCACCTCATCCGGGTGGATAGCGATGACGAAAGTCAAGGAATCGTCGAGAAGAACGGCCGCGATACGCTGACTCAAGAGCGCCTCTTTCGAAACGACGTTCAGAGGTCCGGGGATGACGGTTCCTCGCCGGAAACGCTCAGCCAGGAACAGTCCTACCCTCCGGTGGACGCCGTCCGGGCCACCTTCCCGCGCTTGCTCGCGTTGAGTGCGTTTTGCCCAGTATTCAAGGACCACAACATAGGCGTTACGGATGAAGACCGGATACGTCTTTCCCGAAATTTCGACCCAGATGCACGGAACTGGGGAGCCGCCTTGCACGGCATCGTAGAATTCGTCTGCGGCGAGCGGAATCGGCTCGTGGCCGAGCGTGAACTTGAAGTCATCGGCCAGCGTTCCTGGAATGTTGGTAACGCAATCTTCGAGCACCGAGCGGCAGACTCGCCAGAATCCCTCATCCGGTGTCTCAACGTGCCCGGATTCGATATTGTCGGCATCACCGACGACCGAGGGCTCGATGGAAGAGCTGATGAAGTTTTGCAGCCGAAGCACCCAGTCCATGTCAGCGAGCGGTTGCTGCAGACCGCCGGTGCTGAGTCGAAAAGCCTCAATGAAATCCGCGGGCCGCTCAATTAATCCACCGTAGAAAATCCACGGTGCTTCGCTGCCGCCAATAGGAGACTTGACGCTCCTCCAATCCGGGATTGGAACAAAGTCTTCAAGCGTGGCAAAGGAAGGAAACGACGAATTGAGCAAAGTACAGAACCGCTTGAATTCGCCGTAGTTTGCGAGTGTCTGCTGTGCCGAGAAGTCGCTTGCGTTCATGGCAAGCAAGCACCGCCAAGCGAGACTCTGCTTGACTTGCGCTGAAACGTTTGGCAGCCATAGTTCCCAAACGCCAATAGCGACGCACACCTCTTCCGGGCTGTACCGTGAGAAAAGCGTCTTAACTCCTTCTACCGCATTCTCGAAGGAAAGCGGGCCGGGACGCTTCATGCCAGCCCGTGCCATCAGGTTATCCCAAATGTGATGGTTGCCAGGCCGCGCACGAACACTTTTTGTTTTTCGTTTCTTTTTCATCTATCAGCTTTTCACGTCGACGTACTGGATCCGTGTCACCTTATTCGGATAATTTTGTTGCGATGTGAACATACCTCTGTACTTCAGCGAAGACGCACACCAAGTCCGCGGAATGATTGCTTTTTCGATCGACGACCTCAGTCTAAATGCTGCACGCCCCAAATAGCGGTCTCCGGGAATAGATTCTGTTCAACGATCGCGGCGCGGGCCACCGCGACATCGGGAACGAAAACCACGACTGCCAAGTCCTTCACCGCACGCGAGCAGCACACATAAAAGAGACGACGCGTTCGATCAAGTACGGACTCCTCGCCCACGGCTATTTTGGCTTCGTCGGTCTCCGAGAGCGGGACATACCCAAAATACTTTCCATAGGAATATTGCCGGAAGGCAGCTTCCTCATCATCAATCACGACCAGAACGCGTTCAAACTGCGCACCTTTGACACCATGGTGAGTCGCGAACGGCGATTCCTCAGTGAAGTAGCGCCGGTAAGCCCAGAGTTCCTCTATACCGCACGCTAGGTACGCCTGAACGTTCTCGAATCCGCTGCTGCCGTCGTCTACCGGCTCGGCAACCAGATGGACGCCAAACCGGTCATCAAGACGAAGCAGCTCGCTATCGCGCACATGTGTAAAGACGTCTCGAACGGTCGCCTGCGATCCTTCTGCCAATAGCGCAACGAGCCCATCGAGAGCCTGTTGCAACGCGCTGAGAACAGTTGCCGTCGCCTGTCCTCGAAGCCGGTCGGCCTCAAGCTTTGGGCTTTCGCTGCGCAAGATCGACATCACAGTGAACTGGTCCCCGGCTCGCGCCGCGACGACAAGCGGGAGTATGTGCTGAGCAACCGGTCGGAGCGGCCAGGCTGTGCCATCGTTCACCCCCTCACTCAAGCTCATTGGGGCTCTGTCATTGAGCGCCGCGTACAGATTGGGAAAACCTAGCCGGGTAGCGGCCATGCGGTGCACCAGCACGAGCAAGCGTACATCACCTTCCCGCACATCACTCAGCCACAGGTCGTCCCCAGTCTCGACCGCCAACCACTGCCTAACAGCGATGAGGCGCGCACTCCGCTCCCCGTCCGCCGGTAGGAGAAACAGATTTGAGGAGCCGGCGACGGGCCGTTGGATGCCATCAACGGTCACAGTCCGACCACGCACCTGCTCTAAGCCGTCGCCAGCGGCGCGAATCGCATTGATGACACGAAGTACCGATGTCGGGCAACGGAAGTTCTCGGGTTTTGTGACAACCGCCCAGTCGTCGTTCAACGGGACAGCACCTGCTCCGCTCATATAGATCTTTTGCATAGGGTCTCCGAAGAAACCCACGCAGAGATCGAGATGCTCCCCCGCGATTTGCCGTAGAGCCTCCACCACTTCCGGATTGGTGTCTTGGCTTTCATCGACGAAGATGTAGGGAAAGCGCTTAGCCAAAAGTAGCCGCAGCAGCGGATGTAAAGTGACACAGGCCGGGGTGAGCTTAAGGATATCGTCGTGGCCGAGAATGCCCTCCGCGTAGCTGCTGCCATTGCCGTAGACGAACTTTTCGACGCCACCAATCGCACGCAGATCGGCCTCGAGATCAGCGATCTCCTGTGCGAGACGCGCCTTCGTTCTCTCCTGCGTCCGGGGCCTGCCGTAGTGTTCGCGTCTCTCGGCGATCTTCTCCTCGATGCGGGTGGCGACCCAGGCCGCGATATCGGTATGGAATGGCCGAATGACCGACCACAAGAAACTGTGGATCGTCGAGATGTGGAACAGCGGCGAGACGCCGACGTCGGCCGAAATCTCACCGACAGCGACCTCGGTATATGTGATGCAGGCGATTTGCTGCCCCGCGCGACGCAAAGCAGGGCCGCACGTCTCGGCCAAATGCGCAATAGCCTTTATCAGCGAGGTCGTCTTCCCCGACCCCGCACCGGCGACCATGACGAACGAACGCGGCGGCGTCTGATCGAGGCACGCCCGAACATCTAGATCGGCTTGCGTGTCGGGGCTACCAATCCGGCTCGTCACGGCGCCACCTCATCGCCAGCGGCATCCGCCTCGGGCTCACGCCCACCTCCCTGCGGCTGCTCCTCGTCGTCGTTATCGTCCAGCAACGGCGGCGCGATCTCTGTCTCGAGCCAACGCAGACCCTCGGCGATATAGGTCGGGACTGACCAGTTGATCGGATCCTCGGCAAGCAAGGCAAGCGCAAAGTCGGTCTTGCTGAAGCTCTTTGCCTGCACACGCTTGTGGATACGTTCGGCAAGCGTATTAAGATCATTCTCCCCGGCCTTAGCGATGCGGAGCTGAAGCGGCTTCCGGTCCTTGTGCTGGCACCATTTCAGATTTTCGAGCGCGAATGCTTCCTCCAACGTACGCCCGGCGAGCGCCAAGGTCTCATCGCCCCAAGTGACATCGGTCCGGCACTGATAGGCAACCCGTACTAAGGCGTCATTTTCGTTAGCCCGTGCCTGGGTCTTTTGCTCGGCCGTCGCCGCCCACAGGGCCGCCACTGACTCACATTTTGGTAGCCATTGGAGCAAGGTCTGATTGGACGTCGCCGCGCCTGGGTGACCGGCGATGCACGCCTTGCCAGGCCTGCCCGCCGCCTCCGGCGCATCCTCATCCTCGTCGTCCGGGTCCTCCGCGTCAGCGTCGAGAGCCGGCGTATTTTCAGTGGCCGGCTCCCCTTCTTCCGGTTGAGCGTGGGCAGCGTCCTCGCCGTCTTGCGCCAGCGGGCCGAACACGCTGTCAAGATCGGTAATGATGAGCGTCGTCAGACCGAGAAACTCGATCAACGTCTTGAATCGGTAGCCGAACGCGCCACCGATCTCGAGGACGGTGAGATAGGTCGACTGCAGTCTCGGCGCGGCATTGGCGATCATCTGTGGCAATAGCAGCCGTTCAACATTGCCTTCCACCAGCACAGCGCCGTCGGCGAAAAAGAGATCGCAGTGCGCAAGCTTCAAATAGCGCTCAAGAAAGCTCCGAATGTCGGGGTCGGTGCTGTCGTAGAAAACCGATAGGTTAAGCACATCGGACGTGGGCACGTTCTGTAGACGGCTCCGACGAAAATAGCGGATCGGCCGGAACCCTCGTTCGTAAAGAATGTGAGTCGAGTGGGTCGTGACAACGACTTGGCTAGTGTTGTGCGTGCGATCCTCGTTCTTCAGTGCGAGGATGTCCATCACTTTGCGGATGAAGGCCTGTTGAAGCTGGGCGTGAAGATGCGCCTCCGGCTCCTCAATGAAAATCAGGTGCACCGGTGGGCGGTTGTCCTCGATCGCCAGCCATTGAGCGTGGAGGTCCAGCAGCTCGACGACCATGAAGATGAGGTTCTTGAATCCGAGGCCGTTATAGTGGTCGGGTAAAGTGGGCGGATCAGGATTCCCATCGTCGGCCCCCAGCGCATAGTGGACGATCGCGCCGTCCCGACCGTTCATGATCTTGGCCGGGTCGAGCGCCGAGCGGATCACCATCCGCGGGTTTGAGAGACCCGGATAACCGAGCTCCGACAAGCTCTTGAGCGTCGGTTCGAACACCCTTTCAAGATGCTCATTGAGCGAGACTTCGGATGCCGCCAAGGCACGCAACGCCTCGAAATCTTCGCCTTTCTGTTCGAGGTTGCGCCCATAGAAGCGACTGAGCACGTGGGAAAGATCCTCTGCACGCGAACCACCGGGGCTGTCAGAGAGATGGCGCTGCGCATTCAAGAAGTCAATACGAAGAAGACCGTTCAAGATCTCGCGCCCGCTGCGGTCGCGACCGTTGAGAGAGGCCGGGTGATAGCCAACTTCTGCGACCATGCTAGCGTCGAACCGTGCGGGATCCAGTACGAAATGGCGTAGCTCATATTCGTCGTTCAGCCTGTCGCGGAGGAACTCCCGCAGATTGCGTGGCGAGGTCTCAAAGACGGGCGCTCCATCTTCATTCTTTGCGACCGCATCGAGCGCGCGCTGACGCACTTCGGCATAGCGGGTCCGCGTCTCCGCGGGGTTTCTGGGCACGTAGGCCACACGCATCCCCACCAGCGTGCTTTCCCAAGCCAGACTGGGCAAAAGATCGATGACGCGATGAACATCATCGGGACCAATTTCGAGCCAGATGTCGATTTCCATCTTGGGCAGCGATGCGTCGCCTTCATCGCCACCCTCACCGAACGCGACGATTTCTGCCCAAAGCTCCGCGCTGAAGTCGTGAATGTTGAAGCGGCCGACTCCTGTAAACAGCTGGAGCGCGTGACCAACCGATGTCTTGCCGCTGTTGTTCGCACCGACAAAAATCGAGATATCGGACGCAAGGTCGATTACGACGTTGCGTAGCCGCCTGAAATTTCGGACGACCAGCTTCTTCAAATGCATCCTCATCCCTCGGTTATCAGATTACTCGCTGGCCCAAAAGGACAGCTTTCTCAAGCAGCTATTTCTAGTTAGGACGGAACCCGCCTCGGGTGAAGTCATTGGCCACGTATCGGACGAGTGCCCGCTCACGAAACTCTTCTCGGGCTGACTCAACAACCGCGAGAGCTAAGTTAACGACATAGCGCTTGTGACCGAGATGAAGACCAACGACGATGCTCGGATTGATCTCCGTGGGGAACGCGTTCGTTGCAGCGACGAGGCCTCTGGTCGAATCAACCGAAGCTTCGAATGCATCCGTTACGTGATCTAGTTGTACCGACCGTCCTGTCATATCCCGTTCCGCCCCTGACACCGCCGACGAGGCAAGTGGAAAAAATGATAGATGATCCGTGACATGACCGCGAAGAAATGCTCGCTTTGTTCTCGATTCATGCGTACCGCATAATTCGCCTGATCCTTCGACACCGAGTGGCTTGGTCAGCCCCTGTGTCGGACAATCGAAATCAAAGCGCAGCCGTGGACTTGGCACATAAGCCCAGCCGCGATGATGCGGCACGACACAACTGAGTGACAGGGAACCGACAGCGCGGCGGCGAACATCCCCCAAAGCCGAAGGATGCCCCGTCGGTCAGGAGTTGGAGTCATCCCATTCGGCGACCTCTTTCCCCGTGCGCACGCCACGCGGGATGCTTGGGCCGCGATAGCCGCTGCGTGCGTTGCCAACGTGCATCGCCTGCCTGGGCCCAGGTCGCTCACCGCTCAGCGCAATGCCGTTCGCTTCGGCCTGCATGCGGACATAGCCGCGCAGCATCTTCTCGGTATACGTGTAGAGGCCTTGGCGCCCTTCCGGCTGGGTCAGCACCGCGCCGTACGCAGGCCCCTTCAACTTGCGAAGTTGCGACGCAAACCGGCTGCGGTCCAGCGCCTGGCGTCCGTCAGCACGCTTCCCGATTACAACCTGGTAGGACTGGAAAATCCCGTCCAGCGATCGGATCAGATCCTCGTGGTCGGCCGTCGCCCAGACGAGATCCTCCATTTCCGGATGGTGAACGACAGCCTTTTCATAGGGACGCTTCAACTCACCGGCGGTCGAGAGAATCGCTTCCCCGAGCCCGTGGAGAAAGAGGTCTGAATCGATCTGTGAGACCTCATTGTCGGACGCAAAGGCGCTCCACAAGATCTTTTCTGTGATGAGGTGAACGTAGTACGGGAAGCCGTCACTCACCATGGCAATACGCCAGTTGACGTCGTTGTCGAGTTCGATCTCGAACGCGTCGGCAGCGGCCTGAACGATCTCGCGGCGAGCGTCCCAGCCCAAGCGCGGCAATTCGACCTGCTCCAACTGGCGGTACGAAGACTGATGCGCGCCAAGCAGCTCATCGAGGGACTTGCCGATCCCGGTGAAGATGAACTTGATGTTGACGGACCGATCGCCCATCTGTTTGAGCAACGCGGCAAATTTGTTACGCTCGCCGGCATCCAGGATCGCGTCGAACTCGTCGATCACGACCGCCGTGTTTCCGTCGCGCTTCTCGGCGACCTCTTCCAGCAGGGCGACCGCATCACCAATTGATCGGATCCGGTCGGCAATGTCCACCGCACTGGTCTCCGTACCGGCAGACATCTTCACCCTGGCCATGTCGATGGACGCCGAGCGGGTCGTTTTGACGCTCTCCGTTCGAGGTTGCCGAAGCGCCTGGGTCACGATGTTGGCGATCACGGTACTGAACGTGTCGTCGGGCGATCCCGACACGAACACGGGCGAGGCGCTGGCGCTCTGGTATTGAACCGCGGCCGTCTGCCCGAGCGAACTCTTGCCCACGCCTCGGTCGCCGTAGACGAAGACATGCCGGCCCGGGGCAAACAAGCTCTGCTTGATCGTTTCGAGCTCCTTGTCGCGCCCCTTCAGGTATTCGATGCTGTGGATCGGTCGCGACGCCGACAACACGGCGCCCAGCTTCGTTCCAAACTCGTCTTCGGTGTAGCCTCGGATCACCGCGCCTCCGTTTCTCAACCAGGCAGCCCCCGCCCATCGGTTGCGCCTATGGCGTCCGATTATGGCACTTCGCCAAGACGCCATCCAACGGACCAACGTGGCCGGCGTTCCTGTTATAGTGTGCCCAGGCTGTCGTCGCCTGCCGCACGCGCCCTTTGGGGCATGACGAAGACGATGTCTCACCGCACCTACCCCATTCCATAGTCCTTGTTTTCGATGGGCGGTCCGCAAAGCGTGCACCGGATTTGCCGCCCAGGAGAAAGCAATGGATACGCAGCAGTTGAAGCTGCTGGCCGGGCTCGTCCGCGGCCTTTTGCAGCCCACGCACCCCTCCCTTGGTCATGGCCAGGCGCTCGATCTGATCGCAGCGCTGCCCGGGCTTCGTAACTGGCCCGAGGTGATGGCGTTCCCCGAGCGCGTCGCCGCGGCCGAGCTGGACACCTCCTCGACCGGCCGCCTGGCGTTCCGCCTGAAGAAGCGCTTCGCGGTCGACATGTCGCCGCAGGAGTTGCTCGTCGCCCTGTCGCCGCCCGGCGCGGTCGTCGCGCGCAGTGCCCCACAGATCTGGCCGATGGGTCCCGTGCCCGGCGTCTACGTAACGACCTCCTCGGACGCGATCGGCGCCCTGCTGGAAGCGTACGAGGACGCCACCGACGGCGCGCTGGTCTACGCCGAAAGCGCCGGCAACGGTTGGCCCGGAAGCATCGACCTGGGCGACTACGGGTTGTGGTCGTCTGGCCTCGATCGGGTGCCAAGTGGCACGCTGCTGGTCGTCGGGCCGCTCAAGCTCGACCAGCAGTCGTGGAACGACGCGGGCGAGCGCCTCGAAATGGCCTGCAACCATGCCCTGAACTCCGGCCATCGCATCGCGGTTCTTCTGAACACCCCGACGCCGGACACCATCAACGAGGACGTCCAGTTGATCGTGACGTCACGCCCCAACCATACGGACCACGACACCGCGCTGATCGGCGTCGTCACCGACGATGGAGAACTGAAATCGGTCACGCCGTTCGCCCGGCCATGGCCACGCATCGAGCTGGTGCCCACCGTGGCCACGACGGACGTGTTCCCGGCCTCGGTGGTCGGTCCGCTGCGCGACGCCTTGGCGGGCAAGACGAGCGGCCTTGTGCTGTTCGGCTCGGGGGCCATCGAGGACCACGCCGCGATACACATGGTGGCGGCGTCGCTCGCGCTGACCGAGCACGCGGGCCCTGCTGTCCGTGTCATGCCCCGGCACCGCTCCACCCCATCGAAGGACTGGGACGTGCCGGAAGCCATCCGGGCGTTACCTTACCTTCCGTCGATCGAAAGCGCCTACGCCTAGGGGGTATCGTCGGATCGTCTACACGCCGAGCTACACCCATTCGGACCGGCTGCTCGAGGCCAGCAAGGACGCGTTGCTTATCAGCGGGGCTTACGGAAGCGATCTCTCGCAGGTGTTCATGGCCTCCGCGCTACGGTAACGCCAAGGAGCAGGAAAGCCTGTTGAGCCGCATCATCGCCATCGCGGCCACAGTCGACATCCTGACGAGCGGCGGCACCGCCTCAGTCACCGATCTTTACATCGCCAATGGGCACGACGTCGGGGCGCTCAAACGGTCCAAGGAAGTCGACGAGTTTCTGACAGCCCACCGCCTAGTGCGCTGGGAGGACGATCTGGCCCGCTTGCTCGATGCCGGGAAGGTCACACATGAGGCCGTTAAGGAAGCATTCCCGCGCAGCCATGGGATCGAGACTTTCCTGATGAAGCACCCGTCCACCCGCGGGGGCCAAGCGGCCTAAGCCGTACGAGGCGCCGGCTTTGCGACCGGCGCCTCTTCGTTATGAGCGGAGAAACGCAATTGATAGCGCCTGATTTCTGAATCGCCGCTTGGATATCATCCTTCTTCAACGGATCGACTAGCCATGCAATTCGAACATACAGGATTCTTCGATCTGATAGCCGACGCGCTGTTTCACTATCGCCAGGCTTCCGCCTGTCGCGACGCTAAAGATCTCCACGCCTCCTATCGAGCCAATCGGCACGCGCGGACATCGATCTTGGCCAGTATTTTTAGCGTCGAATGCGCGGCAACGCCTGCCGAATCAATTTACGCATACGCCGTCGTCACGCGTCACGAGACAGTGTTGCGAAGCGCCGATACATCGATACTTTAAAATCCATTCTCGCCCCTAGAACTCTTCAGTCCAAGATGTCCCGTCAGCTTTAGTGATTGTGATCTTCAAATGCTCTGTTGGCCTGATCACAACTTCATCGTGAAAGCCGATACGTATCTTGTCCAGAAACTGGAGCTGGAATTCCTCAGGAGTGCTTTCCGGCGAAAGTCGAACATGCACGACATTGTTCGCTTCTGCGACCTTCTTGGCGCCGGCTTGAAGGTCATGCGGGCTTACCGTAATCGCGCCAGCCGCACCAATGTCGATGATGCGATAAGCAATCGCCGCCACATCTTCCTGTGCCAGCTTAGAAGTAGTATACCGGCGGCACTCTACGATCAAGAAAGCATCCGTCCCTTCCACCATTCCCTTCGCGTCGATCTCCCAGCTTGTACCCGTGAAATTGCCGGGCATGTCCTGCTTCCCTTCGACCGAGCGCAGGCCAAAATCTTCCGCAAAGCGGTTCAGCAGAATCCGCGCGACCTCTTCGTACCGCGTTGACGTAATAGACACGATTGTGAAATTCCTTGCATCGATTTTTTCATTGCGGGAGTAAGCGATCAATCACCTACGACGCGCCGGAATGCTTTGCCAGTAGCGTCGCAGGAATACCATTCTTCCAGCATGCAACAAGAACGTCCCGGTATTCGTCGGTAAGACGTACGACGAATTTATCCAGGCATGAAGGCGTGTTCAGCAGGTTACCGCGAATCAAGTCACGCTAGCAATCTAGCGCAAACCTTTCCCAGATTAATCAGGGATTTCGAAGTCCCTGTCGTTTTCGCAGTAGCGGTGCCATGCCGCCTGCGCGTCGCAATGCAAGCGCACCATCTTGTCCCGGAACTCTGCTGCTTCATAAGAGGTCGGCACATACCCATGCGAGATCTGATCATGCCACTTGCCAGCTAGCGCCAAAGTCTCCTCGAGAATTTGCCTATACGGGATCAAGGAGCTCGGAATACCGTTTCCCATATTTGCCATCTTATGCACCGTGTACAGCGCAGTAGCCTCCCGCCTCGCGCTGCGCTATCCATTTGCGCGGCTCCAGCCATGTCGCTCCGACAATGAGGTTCCGACACTGCTTCCCTTGCCGTGTCCGTGCAGAGCAATAGACTGAACCCTGTGATTCGTACCACTCGATGTAATCCGGCTTGGTTAGCCCCAACAGATCAGCGAACAGCGCTTGCTTGTCCGTCGTAAGACGATACGCTTGCTCTGGTGTCAAGGCCATCGCCGAACTGCCACCCAGCGACGGGACCCCCACGACAAATTGGCAACCAGCGTCTTGTGCAATTTTCAGTGCCGCGATGAGGTCAGATTTATCCATTTTTTCCGATCGGTTTTTCCGTGAAGTTGCGAGCGAGTTCCGTTGTGGCGGCGTCGGTCTTACCCATGACCGCGAACACTATGAGCGCGGATTTTGAGATCTGGACAGCAACACGCGCATTTATCGAACGCGCCCTCTCCGTTGACCTGCAGCTCCGCCTCTACCTTACATGGTCCATGACCGTCAGGCATCTGGAACCTCCCATCCGCGGCGTCGAGCGAACTCATCATATAGCTCGCGGATGAGACTAACGGCTTGCGATATTGCAAGTGACGATGGGGGAGGAGCTCCCGGGGAAGCCGCATGCCGAGCGTCAAGGCCCGTATCGGAATGATTCGCTGTATGCGCAAACAACCTAAGACGATCATCGAAATGCTTGGCTTTGACGAGTTCCCTATCGCTTGCCCTAACAAGCTCGAAGATTTTATAGAGGCCCGAGAAGGTCAATGCATCCGGCTGCCCCCAACGGTTCATGAACTCCGTGTGTAGCCGCTGATCATTGTCCGAGACAGGCTGAAGAAACGTAATCGGCAGTGGCGGGCCAAATTGCAGGCCCGATAACGCAGTAAATAGAATTACGTCGGAGAGACATTTTGTTGCGACTCGTGAGCCATCACTAAAATACTCAACAAGACGCGCCCGCTCGATATATCCACCGACACCCAAGTTCGCGTTCAGCAGGCCGTTTATCTGCAACAGCAATTGCGTCGAATATTCCCGCGCCGTGTCACCGTCGACTGCTGGACTCAAAGCAATCATCGCAAGCTCATCTGTATTACCGATCGTGGTTCTCACCCAACGTTCATTCTGCCTCTCAAGCCGGTCAATTCGTGCCTTCGGGCCGACAATTTCCACCGCCCAACGAACTCGACCTCCGCCCTCGGGCCGGGAGCGATCGGCAAGCCTATCATTCAACATACTTTTGCCTCGTTCCTAGGTCCGTGCGACCACTCGTTCCAAGGATCGCAACGAATGGCGCCACATCTCTCTCGCCTCAACTACGGTCCGACCAGCCGAAGTCACCCGTATAAGCAGACCCCATGGCGCAAGGTTGCCGGATAAACCACGCAGGCGCTGCAGCCCAAGCTCCAGACTGGTCCACCATTGTTCACAGCCTTCCATTGCCGCAGCCAGTCTGGCCGCAAGCTCAAGGTGACAGCGAGGGTCGTCGTTCGTTGGCAAGTCCGAGAAAATAACGTCGATGTAGCACGAGACAGAAACGATTGTTTGTTGCTCGTGAATCGCCTCTTCCAGTAATTTTTCACATCCGACTGACTCAATCGACGTGTCATTGGCGTTAATTGTGATGAGAAAGTCTGCCAGCTCAGGATACCCTTGAATCTCGGGTATTGCCTCGATCGCCTCCCGATCGCCTTTAACTGGCCGATAGCCATGATTCCGGGTACCGTCTTCATGCTGGATGGCGTGATAAGGAATCGCTGGACCCCAGCTCTCCTCGATATAGATCGTTCGCGTGCCACGTGTTGCGAGGACGATGGCGGCGTCTGGCCGCGCCCCGCGGAGTGTCCGTGGGTCACACGTATCCAGCGCTGCCTTGAACAATTCGCGAGCCAGAGCGTCGTCTTGAGTGGTTTCCATTCAGTGCTCTTACATCAGAAGTTCGGGTTCAGCCGAAAGAATTTCGCGAGCCCATGGTTGCATGTTGAATGGAAACCCAAGGCCGTACGAAACGGATGATGCTCGATACAGAATCCCTTTCCCCTCCTGTCCTCGTACCGCTCCGTCATTCAGACTGTATGTCACAGACGCCGCTTAATCGCGAATATAGGGAAGCAAGATAGACTTCTCGTCCGGTGTTAGCGTAGTCAGCCACTTCCGTCTGACCTTCCGCATACGCATATCGCCTAACAACGATCCAATTAGATTAAAACTCCATGAAACTCCGTGAGCAACGAGATAGGCGCAGGATGCCAAAAACGCGAAGCCGATCCACATCCGGTACGTCCTGAGAAAGTCTTCGAGACCTGTCGCCACAACAAAATGTGCGGGTGCATACAAAAGAGTCCCGCTAGCGAGTGCGATCGCGAAAAGTGGCTTTACGGCGATCTTTCCTACCGCCGTTACACCCTCAGCAACATCTCCTATCATGCCCATGTTAGTGCTTTCCTATCTGCGGCCGACGGCAGTTCCTGACAGGTAGCTGTTGTCGATCCACTGCTTTCCGCAATCGAAGGCTCGCTCGTAGGCTTGCCATCGACAGGCCCGATTGCCGATATCCGGAAAAAACGAAAGAGGTTCACCTCAACACGCTCGGGAACTGCATCGGTTTGGGAAAGCCGCTGCTTCGCGAGCATGATAGGCGATGCGCTGATCTTCCAGTCTCCCCATCGCTAGAATCACCTCAAGTGGTTCACCACAACCGTCAAGTCGTAGTGTCGTTATCCCTTTTCTATGTGTTTCACAGGCGAGGTCGGATCTTTATAAACTCGCCTACACCTCATACCCGATGAACCCGAGATTCTGTTCAATGCTGTAGGCTTTAAGCACGTGATTGAGACGTCTGACAAATCCATGGCCTTCGCGCGTTACAGGACTGGACGAGGAATGCACCGTAGCGCCAGCGATCGAATTTCTGTCGAGGGTATCAACCCAACACCGGAACTTTTCGAGAACCTGCGCCGCCAACCACTCGGACATCGCGCCCCTCCTCTTGCTTGACGCACCACGTTCAAGTGGCAAAACGAACACATAGTCCACGTGAGCATACAGGCACTCAGGCGCATCTTCGTCACGTGAGCACGCAATCCATATGAATCCGATGGGCTGCGCATCCTGCTGGAGGATCTGATAGCACCTCGCGGGACTCTCCTGAGGTCCGAGATACTGTGCTCGTGTGAACCCGTCGGTTGCGAAGAAATGCGCAGTCCGTTTTCGTTCGCGTTGCCCTAGGGGGTCACTCAGACGAAGCGACCTGTAACGTTTCGACATGTCCACTGTTCCTTGATTACAAATCTCACGCTCACCAAGAGGCTCACTTTCTCATCCTGTCGCGAGTCCGGCCAATCAAAAGACGCCAAATCTGAAGGCATCCTCCACGTCGCCACGAAGCGCCATGCATCTTTTGATCACGACCAAGCCGGAAGAAACCAACCTTACATCCCTATCGCGGTCGTCGCTGCGCTCAGGCGACCAAATCTTGGCCCCATGAAAAAGGTTGTTTCGTACGCGCCGCACCATCAACAGAGTCTGCTGAGACCTAGGAAGGTTCGCGTCCGGTGCCGATTCTTGCCACCCGATGTGTCCATCCCTGATTACCTGTTTGCGCGGCGGTTGATTGAGCAGATAATCGACACACTCCCTAAAGGCTTCCGCCTTCACGCGCGAGAAGTGCCAAGCGATGGCGGTTCCGAACTTGTCCCAATCCGCTTCGACGGATTTCCTGCTGCCCTTTGCGAATCCGGAACACTTCAAGGCATACTCACTGCGAGCAAACGTGCCCAGAAACTCGTAGGTCAGTTGCTCCGGAAGCGGTACATCAGGGAAAATGGTCTCATTTCGCACTGTGTTGTCCTATCTCTTGTGTACTGCAAAGAAGTGAAGCAATTCCCCCCAACCCATAGCGATTGCAGCCGCGCTGCTAGACTGCCTCACCCGGCTCGCGATCGCACCCGCCAAGGGGCGCCTGGGTACTACATCAACTTTTCTTGGTCACAAGGTTATCGTGCGGTGTGCCAACGAATATACCGTCGCCATGTTCCGAACTACTCGTCACTCTTTTTCCGGCTCAAAGATTGGGGGCCAGTGCAACTAGACGATGTGTCCAAATATCTGCTCGGGAGGCAAGTAGTCCACCAATGCTGATGATCGATCCCCTGCTTGCATCAACCACGAATAGAACCACAGATACCACGCCATCAAAGAGTTTCCCCCTGCATCCCCGACCTGCAATGGCATCGGTAGCAGATTTTTTTCGAGGTCTGGTCCATGCTGCTGCTCCAACTGTCTTCGAAACAAGCTCGTGGGCTGCCCGATGGTCGATAACTCCAGATAGGAGCCGCCACGCACTACCACTCGATCGGGAACAATAACAAAATCAGGTTGTTCACTGCGAGGGACCTTTGCCAGTTCTTGCAGAAGATTTTGTTTAAGGGTCTCCGCCGTCGGGCAATCGAACGCCCAAATAACGAAGAGAGAGTCTGCGATGCGTTGACCGTACCCGGGGTTGAAGAAGCGCCTTTGGAGCGTTTTGAAACGGCGGCCCTTCGCGATAGAGTCTCGCAGTTCACTCGGTCCCAGAGAAGTCTTCACCTCGAAAAGAGCGAGGACCGACTCGACCGGCCACAGCTTGTTGACCGAGTTGCCATATAAGGGAGCATTGTTCAGAGCATCAACGACAACTAAGTCGGCCTGATTGGAAAAAGCACCGTTGTGAGAGATGACCATACCGGAGCAAACCTCGAAACGCCGCGGTAGATGGGCAGCCAAAAAATCTTTGACCAATTCCTCTCGATTCTCTCCGGCCGATAGCCTGTGTGTTGCAAAGTCACGACGGATCGCTGTGGACTTGGCTCTCATTTCGTTCGCAACATCGGCAAGGTAGTCAGGCAGAACCATTTTTGGTTTCCTATTCGGATCGCTACGCATCACGCCCACGCTTGATAGTCAGCACACTGACGGGTGCCACGTCATCGCGCCTTTTCGAACTGCTGTGGCCTGCAGTCCCAAGCCTAGAATTGGTCTCAATCCGTGGCTATGCCGCGCTCGTATGCGCCGCCTGCTTAGATGCCTGAACGAGGGCAACGTTCGGGCCCGGACTTCAGACTTGTCAGCAACGCGACGGCGTTCGGCTGCTACACGTCCGTCCGGATCACTTGGCGTCGGAATCTCGGTTCAAGCATCAACTTGTGCGTTACGAATGTGACGGCCTTGGACTGATTGCGCGAACCTTTGACCTGCTTTTCTACGCTGTCCTGCGCCCGCCAGATACCGAACATGACGATGTGGGCGCCGACCGGAAATTCCGAAAGCCAGTTCGCATCCTGATGGGCGACGCTTGCTTCGAACGTTTCGACGCGATCCGAAGCGCCGGTTTTCCGGAAAAGCGACTCACAGTTCAGAAAAGCATTCCTGTTTTTACTCCCAGCTGCCGGCAAATAGTGTGAGCGCACGGTCGCTGCCAGCGCGACCGGAAATGCGTTCGTGCCACCCTCCCTGACCAGCGCCCATGCTTCGTCGTACCGTTCACGTTCGAAGAAAAAGTCTTTCCACGCGATACGCCGCGTACCAAAACGCAGTATCAGTTCCGACGCCAGAAACGTATCCGCTTCGCATAATGCACGAAGGGCGACAAGGTCGGCCATCGTCCGCACGTAGCTCGACAGCCGCCTCTCCGACTGGACAACGTCGATTGTCGACTTCCCGCCCGACGTCCCGGCCCCGGTGCCGGGACGGACCGACGTCGTCCCGGAAAGCCCCTGGCCGCGCAGGCCATTGTGAAGTACGAGCAGCCTCAGCTCGCGCTTTCCGGTATCAAGTGCCTTCACGAAATCCGGATCGGACCCGCCGACGATAGCCGTCAATCTTCCGGGCGCGTCATAGCGGCATCCGGCAACATGTTCGGAATCACTGGTCAGGCCGATGTAGGCGGGCACATCGATTGGCTCGATGCGGTTTGAACGGTTCTGCTGATAGCGACGGACGAAACGCACCGCGCATCCGCACGGCGGATGATCGCAGACAAGATCCGGTATCTCGCGCTGCGCGTCGTGAAGCGCCTGCAACGCCTCGACTGTCCAAGCATTTCCCCGGCGGTCCAGTGCGGACCGCATCCTGATTCCCTTTCCCATCGTTTTAAATCTTTTACTGTCAGGAACATGCATGTTATCTCATCAAGATCCCATTGTGCACGCAGCAGCAATCTGAAATAGCCAACTGCTGGGAAGGCGCTGCGCGGTAAGCCGTAAAACTGCTCATCAACAGCGCGTCCGGGTAACCGCGCAGGACGCAAGCCAAACAAATCGCCTGGAAAAAAATGTGAAATCCATTGAAGTGACCGGACCGCACCCCGGATTGACGCAATTGAACAGCTTGTTTGTGGGAAACGGATCCGTGAGGCGTGTATTCCGTGCCGCGCTCATACGGCGCGCGTCGGATCGCGTCCGGACTTATGCATTTTGCATGAGAAGGCACCGCAGCGGTGGCGGTGGCGGTGGCGGTGGCGGTGGCGGTGGCGGTGGGGCGCGACGGACGCAACTCGGACGGTTCTCAAAGATGGACGGCCCCCGATGGGTCCAGACGGCTATTTCACTGACCTGTCACCCCTCGACTGATTGCATCCAGATTTCATCACTGACCCAGCCGGCCAGATGCCAGCAACGTATGGCGCGAGAGACGCGGTAACTGATGTTGACCGTTGCTCCGTTTCAGAACTGCGGCCTCGTCTGCGAGCAGTGCATCGCGACTCGCGTTTGCGCGTGTCATGCCACGCGTGTCGCTATCCGGCACCTCCCGCCGCTCGCGCGGCGTTACCGGGCTTTCGCGCTGCGCGCCGAACCGCGTCCCGCGTTTCGTCCCTCTCGGGCATCAATCCCTGGTGCACCAGTCAGACTCGATCATCCACTTTTCCAGTTGCCCCATACGGTCAACTCGAGGGGCAGCTTGCAGCCGACTCCCGGTTTCCGCCCTGACCCGCGACCGTAGCCGATAGTGGGCGGGCATCAAGGGGCGATGGACCGTGTTGCCCGCACCCCTCCCTCGCCCTTTTCCTTGACACCCGCCCACTATTGGCTCCTTGAGTCGCACGGGCGGGAACCCGGGAGCCAGGCGGCAGCAAAGCCAACCCCGAGTTCCACCGGGAGGTGTTCAGCCGCAACGGCAAGTCACATCCCTTCGCCCGATTCAGGTCCTCAACCTTGACTCTGGAGATTGCCATGCAACTCGCTTCTTCTTTCCGTTACGGCTCCCCGATGCTGCGCGCTGACTCGCCCCTGTCAGACGACCAGATTCGCCGCGTTGCCCCGTCAATCTTCGCGGACGGCAAGCACGAGAGCCGCTCCGAACGCTACACCTACATTCCGACCATTGACGTCCTGTGCGGTCTGCGCAATGAAGGTTTCCAGCCTTTCATGGTCTGTCAGACGCGCGTGCGGCACGACGACCGTCGCGACTACACGAAGCACATGCTTCGGCTTCGCCACGCCGATCAGATTACGGGCGAGGAAGCCAACGAAATCGTGCTGCTGAACTCGCACGACGGCACCAGCAGTTACCAAATGCTCGCGGGCATGCTGCGCTTCGTCTGCCAGAACGGCATGGTGGCGGGCGACAACGTCGCCGATATCCGCGTCCCGCACAAGGGCAACATCGTCCAGAACGTGATCAACGGTGCGTTCGACGTGCTCGACGGTTTCGACCTGATCCGCGAGCAGAAGGAAGGCATGCGTACCGTCACGCTCGACCGCGACGAACAGCACGCGTTCGCCCGCTCCGCACTGGCGCTGCGCTACGACCCGACCGACGCCGAGGCCCCGGCCCCGGTCACCGACAGCCAGTTGCTCTCCCCGCGCCGCTTCGAGGATCGCCGCGACGACCTCTGGACCGTCTTTAACCGCGTGCAGGAAAACCTCACCAAAGGCGGCCTGCATGGTCGCTCGCGCACGGGGCGCTCGATGTCCACCCGTCCCATCACCGGCATTGACCAGAACGTGAAGCTCAACCGCGCCCTCTGGATGCTCGCGGATGCAATGCGCCAGATGAAAGCGTAGCGACAACAGGGGCGAGAAATCCGCTTCCTCTCATTATCCATCAGGACTCCTCTCCGGGTCGAGTCCTGATGAAATCCGATAGTGCCCGGCCCGGAACTCTCTTTTCTACATTCTGGAGTCAGTCATGCAAGCCCAATCCGAAACCATGACGGTAGATACCGCCGAACCCGTGGCCGTGCTCGAATCCCACTTCGGTAACGAGCAGCCCATCGTGACCGTCCCGTATTCCACCCTGCGGCCTTCGCCACTTAATGCGCGCACGAAACCCCTGTCGGGCATTCCTGGCCTCGCTGCCAATATCCGGGCCAAGGGTCTGCTGCAAAACCTCGTCGTCCACGAGATAAAAGGATCGCGCGGCAGGCAACGCAAATATGGCGTGTGCGCCGGTCAGCGCCGCGAGGCCGCGCTCGACCTTCTGTTCGAACAGAAAGACATCGCCGCCGACTACCCAGTCCCCGTGCGAATCGTCAGCGAAGGCGAAGCCCTCGCCATTTCCCTGATCGAAAATACCGAGCGCGAAGGACTCGACCCGTTCGACGTGTTGCGCGCATACCGGATGCTGGCCGAGGAAGGGCGAAGCGTCGATTACATCGCCGCGCTCTTTTCCGCCTCGCCGCTCACGGTCAAACGGCGCATGAAGCTCGCCAATGTATCCCCAAAACTGTTGACCCTGTTGCGGGAGGACGCGATCACGCTCGACCAGCTTGCCGCACTCGCCCTCGCGGACAACCATGAAACGCAGGAACACATCTGGTTCGATGCGAACGAGTGGCAGCGCCAGCCCAACTATCTGCGGCAGGCCATCACGCGTGCCGAAATCGACGCGAGCCGCAGCCGTCTTGTGCGCTTTATCGGCCTCGACACCTACGAAGCAGCGGGAGGGTATGTACGTCGTGACCTCTTCAGTGACGACGGGAATGCGGGCTACATTGCCGATGCCAAACTGCTGCAGCGGCTCGTCGCGCAGAAGCTCGACGTAGCAGCAGAAGAAGTGCGCGCCGAGGGTTGGGGATGGACAGAAACCCGCGTCGAGCACGACGTGCTGGAGCTTAACCGCTACGGCAAGCTGCGCCCCATCCAACACCCCTTTACGGACGACGAGCAGCGCGAGATGGACGCACTCACCGCACAGCAGGACGACCTAGCCGGGAAGCTGGAGGCGCTCTCCGAGGACGATGAAAATGCCTATGAGGAAGCCGACCGCCTCGATGCCGAAATCGGACTGGTCAACGCTGAGATAGCCGCACTCGAAAGCCGCGCCCTGGTGTGGGATACAGAGCAGATGGCCAAGGCAGGCGCGTTTGTAATCATCGATCCGCAGGGAAAACTGCTCATCGAGCGCGGTCTCGTGCGGCGCGAGAACAGTGCGGCGCTGGACGCGGCAGGTGCAACGGTCACCGGCACGCCGCAGGCGGAAGCTGCGGACCCGGCAGACGGTCCTGTTCCGAAGCTCAGGCCGGTCCACAGCGCGAAACTCTGCCAGCGACTCACCGCGCACCGCACCGTCGCCATCCACGCCGAAATGGTCACGCAGCCCGCCGTCGCGCTCGCCGCCCTGTTGCGGCATCTCGTTCCGCAGGCGCTGCCTGAGCACTACGGTTACACGTCCGCGCCTGACTATCTGGCGTTATCCGGCGACAACAATCGCGACAGCCTGCTGCGCGCGGCGGACGACCTGCCCAGCTGCCCCGCATGGAACACCATCGAGGCACAGCGCGCCCGATGGGGCGCAGAGTTGCCTGCGAAACGCGCCGATCTGTTGCCGTGGCTCGCGAAACAGGATCCCGGAACGACGCTGCTCGACCTGCTTGCCTTCTGCACCGGCACCCTGCTCGATGGCATCGTGGGCGAGGAAAAGCCGCAGGCGATCAGCGCGCTCGCGGGCGCGCTGCACCTGGACATGACCCGGTACTGGACGCCGACCCGCACCACGTATTTCGATCATGTCAGCAAGGCGCGCATTGGGGAAGTCGTGTCCGCAGCCGTGTCGCCCAGGGTTGCCGCCGACCTCGGAAAGATGAAGAAGGCCGACGCCGCTGCCGCAGCCGAACTGCGGCTGGCGAAGGTCGCGTGGCTCCCGGAAATCCTCACCGATACGGAAATCCCGGTCACGCCGTCATGGGAAGCACGCGACGACGAGGACGGGAACCCCGGGGAGGACAAACACGGCCCGGATACTGGCAATGGTTCTGACGAGGCGCAGGACGACGACGAAGGTGCCGCCGAGCCCGGGACCAATCACGGTGGCATCAACAACACGGCTTGCGGTGTGGCCGTGGCTCCCGCCCCAGCCAGCACGCAGCCGCCGTGGCCCTTTCCGACCGCTGCCAACCTCGCGCACGCTTCATGATGCGCTCGCGTTCATGAAAGGCGGCATAAAGGAAGTATGACCGGTGCGGGCAGACGGCAAACCCTCTGCCCGCACCATATGACTACCGGAGTAGCGGCCCGCCACCGCACCCGCTGTCGCCGCGAGCAGAATCACGATCAGCGCCCCCACCACCAGTGCGCGGAACGCCTTCGTCATCCGTCGCGCGGCTATCTGCTCAACCTTCGCGGCGCGCGCCGCTGCCGCGCTCATTTCCCGTTCAAACAGAGCTACCGCTGCGTCGAGTTGCTGCCGGTGCTCGCGAGCCGCGACGGCTACCGCGCCCACTACCCGGTTTCCCGCGATGCGCGCTATCCGGTCAGCCGCGCGCCCCGCCTGCGCAACCAACGCCTGTTCATTCAGTGCCGCGAGCGTCGCGCGATACCTCGCCTCGTGTTCAACGGTCATCCGTTCCGCGAGTTCTATGGTCGCCTTGCAGCGCGCGAGCGCGTCGCGGTGCTGCGCCATCAACGCGTCCGTTGCCTCACGTGCCTCATCCCGCACTGCGTCCAGATTGCCCTTGCCTGCCTGCCGGATGCGCTCCGGCATCGCTTCGTAGAGCCGCGCATAGTATTCGAGCACCGCCAGCACCGACCACAGCGCATCGTTGTCGCGCAGATTCAGGGCCACCGACACCCGGCGCATGCGCAGCAGGCTCGCATCGTCCGGCTTCTCGCCGGTCACGTCGTAAAAGAGCCGGGCGAGCGGATCGACAGGACGTCCGCGCCGCGCCCGCCGTTCAGGCATTGCCCGTCACCCCGGTGAACATCGTGTCATAGAGGGCCCGCCAGCGCAGCAGTTCCGCGCGCTGCCCAATGGGCAGCGACTCTGCCGCCTTGCGCACCGACAGGCGCTGACTGCGCAGATCGTCCGCCACGCGATCCGCGAGTTCCGGAAAGTCGAGCGACTTGCCCTTCGCCTCGACACTCTTGCGGATTTTCGAGTCCTGATACAGCACGAACCTGTCCGGCGCGCCGTAGTGGCCATTGCGCACAACATGTGTAACCGCATCTGGAAACGTCTCCCCGAACTGGCGCAGCAGTTCCAGACTGTCGCGCTGCCGGTTGATCACCCAGAACACGATGAGCCGTCTGCCAAGCTCGCCCAGCGTGCTGGCCAGCGTCGCGCCGTAGCGGGCGACGCCATCCTGGTTGCGGGCTGCCGTGCTGACCACCACCACTGCGTCACGATGCTCGTCGCAGTAGTTCACGAAATTGATCCAGCCGTCCGCTTCGTCAAGATCAAACGCGGCACATTCAATCTCGCCCTGCACGGCCTTCATCACGTCAGGGTTTGACGTGTCGTTCTCTACCAGCACGGGCTTGACGCCGCGCCGCTGCAGATGATCGAGCAGCGCGAGCGCGACGAGGCTCTTGCCAACACCGCCCTTGCCGCCGCCCACGAGATAGATGGGATTGATTGCTGTATCCATCGCAACTCCTCTACAGATCGTCGGTGTCGGGCCGGATCGCAAATCCGAGTGCACCCTGCACTGGCCCGGATCGCGGTCTGGCTTCCGTCTTCCCCCCATCCTTGCGAACATGCTTTGTCTGAGACGTCGCATCCTGCGCGCGCGATTGCGCCGGGATTGTCTTCTCAACCCCTAGCGCGCGTGCACCTGCCGCGGGCCGCGCAACACCACCAGCGCTACCACCTTTCCCGGTCGAGCGCAGTGCGTAGCGAATCGTCCCAGCCGTGATGTCGAGTCCTTGCTGCCGCGCCTGCTCCGCGATCTGCTCCAGCGTATAGCCCTTCGCCTGCGCAGTCCGCACGCGCACACGCATGTCCTTCATCGCATCGCGCACCGTCACGCCACGTTCGGAATCCGGCTTCTCTGGCAGCGCATCGAGCGCGCGGGCAAACGCCGCCCATTGCGACTTCGTATAGGCCTTCGCAACAGGCATCGTTACCCTCCTGAACATCGGCTACGCATCGCTGTGACACCATCGTGCGCACGTCCTGAGCACGCGTCAAGACGGCTTTTGCGCATGACTTGCTCGCTCAGGAACACACCGGCAGCGAATGGAATGTAGGAGAACAACACATTTTTTTCGTAAGTGGTGCGCGCGCGACACGCTTCACCGACGCATCCAGGAGCGCCGGGGCAGCGCTTGCCGTTGACTCCGGAGACCATCACCTTGACGTCGGATTCCAGTCTCGGTTGCGTCACATGTAGGCATGCAGACTGTACACGCCTAGCCGGGAACTGCTCATGGTGTATCGCTCTCGTCTGCGCGTTCGATGCTCGCGCCATAGCGCACCGCTCGAATCGCACCGTTCACATGCTTTCACTCGTTCCGAGCGTTGCATTGGCTCCCAGTACACTCTCTCGTTTTGTATTTTCATGCGCCTCGCAAAGCGCATCGATCAGCACATTTACCCGGCAAACCATTCGCATTTTTGTGAGCGCCCAATGCACGACAGCGCGCACACTTCACACATTGGGTTAGCCACTGGTTCGCAGTTTAAGACGCACTGGCTGCGCATCCCTTAACACATCGTTTTACGCAATGCGTTGATACACACACAACCCCACGTCGCATCGTCATCGAAACGACAACGCATGCCGTTCTCCACGGCACGATCGGCCGTTTACGCTAACGCAGAAACCTCCGCGCACGGCTTTTACTCCGGACCACAAAAAATGCACAGAAAACAAGGGATGGCAGGATAGGCTTACGCCGGTTTTGGGCACCTTACACAATTGAGTGCGACAGCAAGAAGCACAAGTCAGTGATACCGAACCGGACTTGCAGGACTAACCGAGTAACGAGGTCGATCCGATCTTCACTCGTTAAGTTTGGAGTGGGCTTGCCTGATGCCGTTGCTCAGTTGGCCTGTACAATTCCCGAACTGGTTCACCACCGGGAGAGCGGAAAATGGAACAGGCTTACGAGGCGATCGGGCGCGCAGTGATCGCGATGCAGATGTTCGAGGTGACTTTCGTGTCGATCCACGAAGGCTTCAAAATGCTCACGGACGAGGTCTACCGCAAGACGTCGGGCGGCATGATCGACGAGAAGAAATACAAAACGGCGTCCGCCAACGTGGTCAAGACGCTCCGCGATGGAGGGCAGATTGCGACGGATCTGGAGGAGCGGTTAAACACCCTGATAGAGCGTCGAAACGAGTTAATGCACCGATGGTTCATACATCACGGCTGGCCGTGGCCCGAGACGAACAACGCTGCCGACTATACGCCCGTCATCGAACTCGCTGAGTGGATCAAGACCGAGGCAAATGCGATTACTCACATGATGGCCGGTTACATGGTGCAGCACGCACATCCGCAAGCGCACGAAAAGGACCCGGATGCGTACCGCCAAGCGATGGCCGAACTTTTCCACAAGCTGCACGTGCAGGAGTAGATCGACATGCGCGTGACAAAGATTGATGCCGCCCGAAGGCAACTCATTACTGCTATTCGCCTTTTCTTCGATGGGGGCGACCGGGTATCGGTTTACCCACTGGCTTCGAACGCATGGGAGATTAACCTAAGCCACCAGAAGTCGGGACCGTTGCATTCGTGGCGTGACGATCTATATTTGAAGAAGGATCACCACGCCAAGCCTTCCCGATCAACAGTAAGGCGGCAAGATCGGGACGAATATCCGGGAGAACATTCCGTGGAATTTCTGAAACTCGCCATTATCCTCGGTACTGTCGTCGGGATTACCAAGGGAATCCAGATCTTCAGCTTCCACTGCCGACGCCGCTTCGGCTACCGCCTTTTCACGAAGCGAGGATTCTGGCTCGCCGCCATCGGCATCAATTTCCTGTGGTGGGGATTCTATGCGTGTGGGACTGCGTACCTGCGCCATGACCCGCAATCAGGCGGAATCATCCTCATGGGAATGGGACTGGCTGCGATTGCATGGCTGATCTACGAAAACATCCGGGATACCGACGCCCTTCACGGCGCGGGTGGATCGGCACTCCAGCTCGCCCTGTTTTTTCCGCTGGCGATCTACGGCGTGCCGATGCTTTTGATTGCCCTGCTCTTTCTGCTCGTCCTCACGTTCAAGGCCGGGCCCGCTGCGTGGTTCGTCGATCCGTAAATTTCGGGCGATGCCGGACATCCCATCGAGAACAAGGCGGATTTATCGCTCAACTATCCATACGTCAGAACAGGCCCGCCGGGTCATCGGCCCTGTTTCAGATATAAAGAATCAGTTCTCCGCTTGGCGCCGTGCATGCCGAGCCACCAACCGTGTACTGGATCTCTGTCCGCTCAAAATCCAGCCCGGAAAATATCTGCCGCATAGCTGGATGGTCGTTCACAGTCAGAATCGCGCGCCCCTTTATCTCCGTCATGACGGCAGCCATCAGCTCATATTGCTCAATACCAAATGGCACGCCGTACCCCTCCGTCTCCCAATACGGCGGGTCGAGGAAAAATAACGTGTGTGGCCGATCGTACCGGCTCATGCAGATCTGCCAGTCGAGCTTTTCAATATAAGCGCCGGACAGACGGAGATGAGCAGCCGATAGTGCTTCCTCGAGGCGCATCAGATTGAGTCCCGGCGGCGACGTCGTGGCCGTGCCGAAGCTGCGCCCCTCGACACGGCCACCGAAGCAGTTCTGCTGCAGATAATAGAAGCGCGCGGCGCGCTGGATATCTGTGAGGGTTTCAGGCGGCGTATCGCTCAGCCACTTGAACACCTGACGACTGCTCAACGCCCATTTGAACTGGCGGATGAACTCCTCAGGATGGTGCTGCACGACGCGATATAGATTGATGAGATCGTCATTGACATCGTTCAGCACTTCGACCTCTGCCGGCGGCCGCAAAAAGAACAGCGCCGCCGCGCCCGCAAATACCTCGACATAGCAAGTATGCGGCGGGAAACGTGGGATCAGGATATCGGCCAGACGTCGCTTGCCGCCGATCCAGGGAGCGAGGGGTACAGCCATTCCGCCTTCCTGGCGTCAACGTTCCACGTCCGGTCCGACATCGTCCGCCCGACCTCCGGCTTCCGGCGCCTCTGGCCTCGGTTGCTCTCGCCTCACGTCCCGCGCACGTTCCGACACGGGCCGGTCTCGCTGCAAAGGCATGCCCCCAACGAAGTACGCCATCTCCACCGCCATCGCGCGATCCTCGCGCACACGCGACTTCGCCATCGCATAGGCCATCTCGCGCCAGGCGGCAAATACTCCACCATGAGCAATCCACCCCGCATCACGCTGTGCGTCGGTCGGCAGCGGTTTCCAGTATCTCGGCGTTTCGCCACGCGTGATCATGTGCATGACCGCCGGCTTCGGATATCGTTGCGTCACGCCGCGCGCGTGCCGGGGCGTTGCGTTGGCCTCGACACCGTGCTCCCGCAATTGCTCCGCGAAATGCTCCCGCCAACGCTGAAGATCCTTGTGCCGCGGATTCAGTCGGCGCCCGTCTGATCCGCGTACCTGCACGCTCAGATGCACATGCGGATGGGCCTCGTCATCGTGTGCCGCGAAGACATATGCGCGGCCATCACCGAATTCCTGCGCCGCAAAGCCACGCGCTGCATCGCGCACGGCCTGCCGGTCGGTACCCGGCGGCATCGACAGCAGGATGTTGAAAACCTCCCGGCGTGTACTGGTCTCCGGGATACCCCATCCTCCGAGCTGCCAGGCTTTCGTGAGATCACGCAACGCTTCGACACCGATAACACGGTCGCCGTTCTGGTCTTCCAATTCGACCCGACCGTTACGGGAGATGTAGCGCAGATGTCGGCGCACCGCACCCATGCCCTGCGCGCCGGCCGCTTTGTTTGTGATCTTGACCATCACCTCCGGCGTGCGCCTGAGTGTTCTCGCGATCTGGGCGCGCATGCGAGCCGCCTCATCATGGATACCCGCGCGCGAAAGCCGCAGCGCACGCGCGTGCCTCAGCGGCTCGTGGAACAGTCGGTCGCCCCAGTTCACAAGCATCGCATCGATATAAATTTTCGGGTAGACCATGTCATCGACTCCATCGGTCGAGGTTTGCGCGGATCACAGCCGCGCTCGCACGTAGGTGGGCGTCAATCCGGTCTCGAATGTCCGCCCAGCCCATCTGATCCGCGTCGACCAGTTCCGTACTACCTGCGCGCAAGAGCCTGCCCAACACGCGATTGATATCTGCAAGCTGCTGACTCGACGCCGACAGCGCCCGCATTTCGTGCTCACCGAGCTGCGGTTCGCGTGTCAACTGCGCGCGAACCAGCGACACGATCCAGCGATTGCAACTCAGACCCGATGCTGTCGCGCGCTGCTCGACAGCAACCAATTCCACCGCCGTCAGACGAATTTCAATACGGGTGCGCGGCTCGCCAACGACAGGGCTAGCCAGCCTGATCCCGGACGTGATTGATGGTTCGCCCCCGTCATCGCCGATAGCAGCCACGATCACCTGACGTGCGCCCTCGCCGGCTGTGAGACCGCGTCGTGCACACCAATCGTCCCAGCGCAGTTTGGCCGTACCGAGTTCGACGCACAGGCGCTCGCGCACGACCACAATCCACCTCAGCGTGACGGGGACAACGGCGACGGCTCGGCCAGCGCCCGATCGATCTCGGGAGCCGGGGCACGTTCCGCCGATGAACGCCGACGCTGATCGCGACCCGACGGTGCCTTCGGATCAAACACCCTCGGCGTCGGGACAGGCGTGCCATCTTTTCCGAACGCAACCAGTAGGCGTTCGGCGCGCTGCTGCACGCGGGCAATCGAGCGATCGCTGAAACCCTGCTCGCGCATGGCCATCGCCAGCACGGCCAGATGCATGGCCGGATCATGTTCCTGACGCTGTGCTGCGCGGCGATGATGCGGTTCCGGCTCAGTAACAGGCACAGCCGGCGAATCGCTCGAACGCGCTTCGCCATCCGGCCGATTGTCCGATTTCGGTGAAGCAGAAACATCCTGCGCGCGGTGTACAGCCTCGACGTGCCAGGTATTCCGGTAAACGTCCTTGTCCTCTTCGCCGACCACAGTTCCCGCACCATCGAAGATCGGCACGCGCACGGTCACGAGACGCTTGCCGAGGTTTTCGAGCACGACCTGTTGCCCGATGCCAGCGCCCGACTCCCCTACAGCACGCTCGAGATCGACGCCCCATACCGCCTGGTCAACGCCCGCCTGATCGCGGAACACCACGTAATAGGAATCGCTGCGCGCAGGGTTGTGCAGATACGGTGCGCCGCCATGTTCGAGCAATTGACCGGCATACCGTCGCGGCACGTCAGGTTCATCGCCTGCGGTATTTCGTCCAGTCGCGGTGCGCGGCCCCGGTACGACATCGGACTCCGGTACGACTGGCGAAGCGCCGCTAGCGCCTGAGCGAGTACCTCCCGGCTCGGCAGCCGTCGATGCAGGCCGTGAATCGTTGCGCCCCTGTGTCCCCGAAGCGGCAGCGGCATCTGCCGCCACCTCGATGCGATTGTCCAGCCGCGCCTGCCGGGCATCGGCGAGACGGGCCAGATCCGCCGCCTTCGGCTCGTACCCGCTGACGTCGATGCCGAGCAGCGTCGCCTGCAGCCAGACCTCGCTACGGAACGCCTCGTGGCCCGATACCCGGATGCGCTGCCACGACTTCGCATGCGCCATGTCGACCATCGACTCGACCACGTCCGGACGGTTGTGCTCGGTGACAAGGTACGGTCCCAGATCCTCGAACGCGAGCTGGTATGGCGCATCCTTCAGGAAATACTGGTTGCCCGCGCGCAGGTAGCGTTTACGCACGCGCTCCGGCAGTTGCTCAAGCGGCGCACGATGTCTATCCACGTCTCCCGGCACATCAGCAGGTGTCTGTGCCCCCGCTTGCCTGGCCTCGCCGCGATCTTCACGTATGGCCTGGGCACGCAGCCTCGCGCGCGCAGCGTCGAACTCGCGCCGACGCCGCGCCGATACCGCATCCATTGCAACCGCATCCAACGGCTCCCGATGAGCGCTCGACGGAGCCGGCCCGCCACCATTGCCCGGCATGTCCGGCTCGATCACGTTGATGACCGGATCGGCCTCCTGAGCCGAAGTTGTCTGCGCCATGTGACCACCTCATCCATTCAAAATACTTTCGTCCGGTACTGCATTGCGACGGCTTATCGATCCGGCTCCGTACCCGCCTCGCGCGATGCGCCGTGTTCCTTCGACTTCTCCACCGTCTCGGCCCGCAGCTCGCGGATACGTGCCCACGACCGAGTCTGCAACTGGTCAAGCATCCCTTCGAGGTTGGGGCTGAAGTTCAGCTCCTGCGCCGACTTCTTCAGCGAGCGCACGGCCCGATCGAGCAGGTCGCGCGCGCGGTCCCACGGATAGACCTTCGCCTGACTGCCGTCATAGCCAACCTGCAACTCCGAGCCGTTCAGCCGTGCGTTCTCGTCCATCCATTTCAGGCGGTCGGACACAAACGTCATCTGATCCTTGCTGTGGAACACGACGCTGCGCGTCGCCACCTCCTGGATGAGATAGTGTTCGGTGTTGAACACCTCGCCGCGATACGGTCCGCCGTTTTCGCGCGGCGTACCCATCTTCAGCGGCGAGCCGAATCGATGCTCGGCCAGTGCCCTGACTTCGGTCGGCACGTCGCCAACAGCAAACAGGGGCTCACCGACCGGCGGGCGCGACGGTGGGAAACGCGGCGAATCGGTGGACGGCGGTGCAGCTGCCGGTGAAGCAGCAACAGGCGATTCGACCGGCACCGCTGCGGGTGCTGCTTCGCCTGCGACTGGCACATCAGTCCCGGCCGGCTTCGGCGCACTGCGTTTCGACGACCGGCGACGCGGACTGGCTCCGTCGTCGGTCAACAGTTTTTCCTTGACGTTGCCCATTTCTCCGTCCTCCTCATGCTCGTCCATCGCAAACACGGTCACGTCGGATGCAGTCATGGCATCCGGCACCAAGCCGTCATCTGCTCTCACCACCGAACGGACCACCTCGCGCAGATACGCGCCAACCACATCGAAACCCGAGAGCACGGCCATGTCGCTGAAGTCGTTCGGCACCTTGTCGTCAATGCGCGCGTCCGCCGCAAACTCCGGCCAGGCCACACGCGCCCGCGCATCTTCGGCTGCCTGTCGCGCCTGCGCCTCGCCGCGCCCCAGTTCACCCAGGACAACGAGATCCGCATCGGGATATCGTTCGCGCAGGCCCGTCGCCACCAGCGACAGATTCCCGCTCGAGAGCGCCGCCACCGCGAACCAGCCTGTCGCGCGTGACGCAGACAGGGCCGTCGCCATGCCCTCGGCGATCAGGATCAGCGACGACTCGTCGGCCGGAACCAGTGCCGGCTCCGTCATCCAGTAACCGCCCTTCTTCACGCCGCCAGCCAGCGACGACTTCAGCCCCTGCTCGTCGATCAGCTCCAGCGTCGAGATCGGCCCGTTCCAGACCGGCACGAGCAGCACGCGCCCCGCGAGCGTTTCTTCCTCGCTAGCCGGCACATAGCCGAGCAGCGCACGCAGCTCCAGCGCGTCCAGCTCGCGCAGCGTGTCCATTGGTTCAAGGCGCTTACGCTCCAGATACGGATGTGCCGGCCCGACCGGACGCGCCCAGTCCCAGATCGACGCTGCTTCGCGGGCAACCGCGGCATGGCGAGCCTCGCGCCGGGCCACCTCACGCTCGCGCTGCGCGAGCACTTCAGCAGACGGTGCGAGCACGGCCGTCATCTGGTCGGGGTAATGCCCGCGCCGGAGATCGAAGCCATGCTGGCGTGCATGCCAGAACAACGTGGACAAGGTCTTGCCGCCCGATGCGCTGGCCGAGCGCCAGGTCGTGCGGGCCGCGCGCTCGTTATAGTTGGCGGCCGTCCGGCTCCAGGCGTCCCATATCTCGAACCCTTCGTCGCCAAATCCCTGCTTGAGCGCAAACGCCATATCGACCCAGGTCTCATAGTCGTCGGCCGGGATCACGGCAAGCGCAGCACGCGCGCGGTCGGCCTCGTTCACATAGGGCGTCGTCATTGCAGGACTCCGGTCGCTTGCGGATCTGCCTGCGAACCATTCGTGGCAGCGCGCCGGGCAGGTTCAACGAAGTCAAGTTCAGCCACATCGAGGTCGTCCGCGCTCAGATGGCGTCTTGCCCGTGCAATCTTCCGGGCCGGCACGCCAAGCAGCCTGAAGTGCCGCTCGACATATGCCACCGCGTCGTCCTCGCTGATATCGGCAAGGTTCGGTGGCAGATCACGCGGGTCCCATGCCTGCAGCACCTCCAGATACTCGGGCGGCAGATGGATCAGCCCCATGCCATCCGGATCGATCTCGTCCGGCTGCAGGTCGCGCAGCCGGCGCTCGGTCACGGCACTGAAGTGCGCGAGGTTCATCGCAGGCACGACTGGCGCAGTCGTCACGCGGGAGGCGAACTCGGGATCACGCCAGTAGCAGATCTTGTCGGCCAGGATCGGCTTGGTGTTTTCGAGCACGATGATTTCCTTGTCGCGCCCCAGCTCCTTCAACTCCTGCGGTAGCAGCAGCGGCCGGCGCTGCTCGGACACGCTCTCGCTCGATCCGCCCCGGCCGCCGAAGATCGCGTTCGACCGACTGACGCTGCGCGACTGGTCGGTCAGCGTGCCCAGCATCTCCGAGTAGTCGTTTGCGTCCTTCTGCTCGCGCGGCGCATAGAGGATCTGCATCGCGTGGTTCGTGATGAAGGTCCGGGCATCGGCCCGCCCGTAAACCGATTCGAGCTGCGCGATCGACTGCACGATCGACAGCAGGCGCAGGTTGTAGCCCGCCATGTAGGCAACGGCTCGGGCGAGAATATGGATCTTGCCGATCGCCGTCATCTCGTCGAGCAGCAGCAGGCACTGGAACTGAAGTGCGGGATCGGCCTCGGGCAACTGCTTCGTGTTCAGGTTGATCACCTGCGAAAACAACAGGTTCACGATCAGCGCCGCCTCTGACAGATGATCGGGCGTCACACCGATATAGATGGAGATGCGGCGGCGGCGCAGATCGCGCGGATCGAAATCGTTCGCACTCGTCGCCGCGTCGACGACCGGATTGGCCCAGATCGTCAGCGGCGCATTGAAAGTGGCGAGGACGCTGGCCAGCACCTTGTCGTCGTTCGACAGGAAGCGGTTCAGCGCATCGACGCACTGCCCCGACAGCAGGTCACGGTGCTGAACCAGCGCGCGCTGGAGATACGTCTTGACCGGCATGCCGTTGCCTGACGACTGCCGCAGCACCTCGCCGATCGTGACGGGATAGTTCGGGATCGAGGTGCCTCTGTCGGCCCGGCGCGCGTCGCGCCACTCGCACAGCAATAGCACAATGGCGAGGAACAGGTTGCGTGCCTGGTCTTTCCAGAAATCATCGTGGCCACCGGGTGGATACAGGGCGTAGCCGATCGCGAGGATATCGCCGACCCGGAACAGGCCGTCCGAGATCGCCGAGAGCGGGTTGTAGCGATGCGTGCGGCCGTCCTCGGCGAACGGATTGAACAGGTACACCTCCTGCCCGTGCGCGCGGCGAAAGCCGGCAGTGATGGCGTAGTTCTCCTGCTTCACGTCGAGCACCACGACCGAATCCGGGAAACTGAGCAGGTTCGGGATCACGATGCCCGTGCCTTTACCGGAACGCGCGGGTGCCGCCAGCAGCACGAACTGCTGGCCGGTAAAGCACAGGTAACGACCGCGCCACACGCCGACGACAATCGGTGGCAAGGTGTCGAGGTAGGCGGGCATCGTCATAGCAACCCCGCGCGACGGATTTCCGATTCGCTCGCAAAGCGCGCGCTGCCGTAAAGACGGCGCCGGCCCGAACGCTCCCACAAGGCATGCAGACCGAAGACCGGCCCGCCGAACGACAGCAGCACGCCAAAGAGCGCGGCCCCCGCAAGCTTGCGGCCAGCGTTCGGCATCAGGCCGTGCCGCCAGGCCAGCGCCGCGTCGAGCCAGCTCGACAGACCCGCGTGCAGCGGGTTGATCCGCAGGCTCGCATACAGGAAGAACGATGCGAGCCAGAGCGACGCGGCCAGACCGCCAAGGAGGCAAACAAGCACAGCCAGCGTCACGGCCACCACCCGGGCCTGCTGGAGCACATGCGCGTTCGGTCGGGTCATGGCCATCTCCCTATACGAACGCGGTGCGCGCCTTGCGCACCGGATCGAACCAGACCTCGGTCATGCCCCAACGCCGGCCGACCTGCTCGCCCGCCGCATCCAGTACCGGATGCGCCTCCATGTGTGCGACGATATCAATCGTCAGGAACAGCAGGCGCTTGAGCGCGGCATCGTCCCAGGCTGCAGCCTCGGCGTGTTCCTTCGCCATCAGCGCGAAACGCTCGATTGCCACTGCGGCATTGGGCGCGTGATAGCTTGTGATCGAACCGGCGTGCCCCGTCGTCAGGAGCTTGAGGAAGTCGTAGGCCTCGGCACCGCGCAATTCGGCCAGCAGCACGCGATCGGGGCGCATGCGCATCGTGCTCGCGATGAGATCGGCGGGCGTGACGCGCGCCTGGCCGTGGCCGCCCTTGCTGTACAGCAGGTGGACGCAGTTTTCGATATGCCGGATGAACAGCTCGCGGACATCCTCGATCGTCACGATCCGCTCGGTCGCCGGAATCGAGCGACACAGGGTCTTCATGAAACTGGTCTTGCCCGAACCCGTGTTGCCGACGATCACGAGATTGAGCCGGTCCGTGACCGCGCGCTCGAAGAACGTGCCCCAGTCACGCTCCTCCAGACACCGGACGAGCCGGCGGTCCTCCGCACGCAGCACGGGCAACGCCGCATCAAGTCCGTCCGGGCGATGCCATACCGTATCGTCGAACAGACCCTCGTCACGGTAGGCGTCGAGGGTCTTCTCGCGCGCGGACGGGCGGCGGATCGTGACCGAGACCGTGCGCGGCGAAACGACCGGCGGCACCACGATCTGGATACGGGCATCGCCAGGCAGCAGCGCCGACAGGACAGGATGCTGGGCCGATATCTCCTGGCTGGTCAGCGTGGCCACCGCCACGGCGAACGACATCAGCCGGTCGAAATCGAGGTCCAGACAATCATGGCCGTGCCAGCCACGCGAGTTCTCGGTCAGCACGCGCTGTGGCCGGTTGATCACGAGTTCCGTCACGTCGGCATCCTCGAGTAGCGGTGCGAACGGTCGCATCAGTTCACGCAACGAGGCGTCGTCGGGCAACCGGGCCAGAACCGGATCGCGATCGGGTGTGTCGGCGCGGGGCATCATGGCGTAGCCTCCGGCTGCAGCGCGTAGACCGATCCGAAATCGAGGTCGCGCGCGACGACGATCGTGAACTCTGCGCCCTGGTTCTGCTTCAGCGTCGGCGGGATATTGATCGTGCTGTCGAGCACGCGCGTGGCCATGTCGTTGCCCTGCTGTTGCGTGTTCTCGAACACGACCGAGCCGTTGCTGTTGCCGCCGCGCGTCGCCAGATAGCCGATCGCGTCCTGCGTCATACCGAGCAGCATCGCCGCACCAATACGCTGGCCCCAGTGGTTGTCCACGTAACCGTCCATCCCCATGCGGCCGAGCGCATCGGCCGCGGGAGAGTCGATCTCGACCGTTACGCCGTCCGGGGTCTTGATACGCGCGGACAATACGAAAACGCGCTTCTGGCCCGGAGACAGGTTCGAGCGGTACTGGCTGTTGATCTGCGAACCGCGCTCGATCAGCAGGACATGGCCGTCGTCCGAATACACGTTTTTCGTGACCGTGCAGGTCGAAATGCCAGCCTCGGTTGAATCGAAGGCTGTATCGCCCACGCAGTCGATCTTGGCTCCCTGCGCGAGGATGAGACTGCGATTACCAAGCATCGCGGCACGCACGCGCGGCGTCGCCGCCGGCGTCAGCGCCTGGGCGAGCGTGCTTCCCGCCTGCCCCGATCCGGCGCCCGGCGTTCCCGCGCCGCCGGACAGCGTTGCCGCGACCGATGACGCCGCACCGGCCAGGTCGCCCGCCTCCAGCGCACCCGACAATCCGCTCGAGGTCTCCTGCCCACCGCCCGTGGCCAGCAGCGGCGCGTCGTAATAGGTACGGGGCGCCACGCCACGCTGAATGCCGACAGGCGCGACAGCTACCGCCGCTGCTGACGCTGGCAACGGGCGAACGACAATGGCACTCGCGGATACCGGCGCCGACGCTGCGATGGCCGCAGATGCTGGAGCGTCCTTGAACGTGCGGCCCTGCGTGGACGTGTCGGCAACCGAATCGCGCCGCGCCTTTGCCTCGGCATCATGGCGTGCGAGGAAGCCATGCACGGTCCAGACCGCACCCGCACCGACGACCAGCACGATCACCATCGGCGTCAGCCACCAGGCACGCGGACGGGCACTGCGGTACTGACCGAGCGCGGGCATACCGCGATCAGCGGATGCGCCTGGCGCACCATCGTTCCGGTTGGAGTTCGGCCGCGAGCCGGGAGGGTCATCGGGCTCGATCAGATTGCGCGGGGTATCGTCATTCATCGTCGTGACTCCGCAGGACGCGCTTCACCCCGCTGACCGTCGTGCCGTCATGCGGTGCCACACCGTCCATGTCATAGGCGTCGTTCCAGATTCCGACGACCTCGTTGCCGAGCCGCAGCACGAAGCGTTTTGCTACTTCGTGGACCACGATCGTGTCGCCCTCGACATGCTTGTCCACCACGCTCTCGGTGCCGTCGTCGGCCACCCGGAAAATCGCCGGCATGCGCCGGTTGTTCGGGATACGCAGATAGGTGAACCGTCCGTCGTCCCACGCGGCGGTCGGCGCGATATCGTCCGAGTCGCGCATGACCTGCATCGAGTACCGTGCATTGCGAACGGCGGGCAGCTGCGCAAGACGCCGGGCAACCAACCCGGCATCCGAATCGGTGTGCGCCTGTTTCGCCAGCTCGTCCGGATAGACGAAAGTCACGCGATACATCACCCGATCGTTGGCGAACTTCGATCCGAACGGCAACACCACCAGATCGAAGCTGTAGCTACGCCGGTCGGTGCGGATCTCGAGGTTCGAGTCGTGCGCAGCAAGCTGCGGCTTCAGGTACACGTCGTGATCGCCCTTGTTCGCCACCACCTGCCAGCCGTCCCGGTCGCCGGGCGCGACGACCTGGATCTGCTCGTGCGGATCGAGTGCGATATGCGTGGCGAAACCGCGCTGCGCTTCGACGCGCACGACCTCGTCCGCGCGATAAATCACCTGTCGCACGCGCGAGTCGTCGTTCCAGCCCGGCAGATCGACCGCGTGGGCCATGCCGGAACAAAGCAGCGCTGCCAGCGCGATACCGGAGAAAAGTACGGGGAGACGCGCGGAAAGAAGCGTTTTCATGGCGTGCCTCCTGCGGCCGCGGCCGACGTTGGCACTGATGCCGGCGGCGTATATTCGGCGTCGCGGCTGTAGGCCGTGACCTTGAAACCGAACGGATTGGCGATCGCCACGCTCTCGCGCGTGAAGACGGGTGGCCGGTAGGTATAAGCCAGCGTGATCACGAAACGCTGCGTCGGTTCGGCATCGCCCTGGCCATTCCTGAACGAGGTGCGCTCGATATGGACGACGGCGTGGCCGGGCTCGTCCGGCGGCAGCGTGACCGAGAGAATCCGCACGCGCCGCTCGCCGCCCGGGCCCAGTCGCCGGTCCAGTGCATCGGGGCCGCTGTAGATGCCGCGATAGTCACGCGCGACCACGTCGTCGCTCATGGACAGCACGCCGTCGTAGTCCATCTGCAGCAACCCCCAGTTGTACCGTTCGCGCGCCAGCACATAGGTCTCGACCCAGTGCTTGTCCTGGATTTCCTTCGTATGAACGTGGCGGGCATCGAGTACATCGATCACCTGGGATTCGCCCGTCAGGCGATCGACTTCGATAGGCAGCGGTACCACGCGATAGAACGGCACCATCACCGCAAGCGCCGCGGTACTGAGCACGGCGACACCGACTGCGGCATAGGCGACATGCCATGCGCGCCGTTCGGAGCGCTCCTGCAGCCAGGTCAGCGACGCCTCGATGTCGAGCACGCGCGCGTAATCGCGGGATGCGCTCATGATCGGTCTCCGGTATCCGGCAACGTGGGCGGATCGGCAACCACTGGCGGCGTGGTCAGCGCCACATCGGGCGCTACATTCGGCACCTCGGGCACCGGCGGCACGCGGTTGACCGGTACGCGATGCAGCCCGTCCGGCAGGACGGGCTTCGGCGGAACGCTGCTGCACGCGGCAAGACTCCAGGCGAGGCAACCGGCCAATGCCACGGAAGTCAGGGAAGTCGGCATAGACATGACACCCTCCTCAGTTCCCGAACGACGCGGGAACCATCTGGTCCTGCAGCCGGTTCGTCTTGCCGGCCCGACTGAGCACCAGTTCGCCCTGCTGCTCGGCCACGAGCTTGTCCTCGGTCTCGGACAGCATCCGGAACAGCTGCAGCTTGGTCATCTCGTTGCTGACGGTCGTGGTTTCGGCCTGGATACGCGCCTGCAGCTCGGCGACACCCTTCGGGTCCTGCGTCGCATCGATCTGCTGCGCCAGACTCCGGATCTGGTTCAGCTCCTGCAGTTCGGTCTGGTAGGCCTGCTGGCCGAAGGCCTTGTCCTGGAACGGCTTGTTGAGCGCACGCTGGCAGACCTGCTGATCGATCCCGGTCTGGTCCTCGCAGTTGTAGATCTGGCTCGCGGAACGCAGCGCCTGGGCGCCGCCCGTCAGGCCCGAGTAACCGCCGTTCTGGACCGCCGTATAGACGCTCTGCCAGTTCGACGGCAGCGAGTTCGCCACGACCGGGTTGCTCATCAGCGCGCCGAAGCCGCGTGTGCCGACCGTCGACTGATAGATCTGGATTTCCTGCTGCACTTGCTGCTCGAGCTGGGCAACCGTCGCGACGGCCTGCACGACGTTCTGTGCGTCAAAGACCGGAATACCCTGTGCATACGCGCTCGCACAACACGCCGCCGATACCGCAGAGATCACTGCGGCACCCATCCATCTGATTCGTTGGTTCATCGTCGTCACCTCGCCATCAATCCGTCGTCAGCCACCCTGCTGGCCCAGGTTCGCGCGCGCGACGCGCTGATAGGCCGGCACCGCACCACCGCCACTGCCCGGACCTGTCCGGTCGTGAATCTCGCCGCCCGCCTTTGGTCCGCGCCCGTTGCCCTTGAGCGCCCGTCCGATCGCGCCGACCAGGCTGCGCGAGGCCACACCCGCCACGAAGGCACCGAAGCCGGACAGAGTTGCGCCGCCGGACAGGCCCGCCGCCACGGATGGCAACTGCCAGCCGACCATCGCGAGGAACACGCCGGTGGCGAACAAGCCAATCGCGGCGGCAGCCGCGGCCGCGCCGTCCAGGGATGCGGAAATGGCTTGAGCAAGCGCCGATGCATCGGCACCCGGCGCGCTTCCAGTTGCATGCATGGCTGTCAGATCGGCCGAGAAAGCTGTGAGCGCCATGCCGAGGAATGCGGCGACCAATACCTGCAGCAGGGCGTAATTGACGACCTTCGCGGTCCACGCCTCGAAGAAACGCGCGGTCGGCGCAAACGCCGCACAGGCGATAAAGACCGGACCAAGGCCGAGTACGAGATCGAGCAGCATCCGCGCCATCACGACCTCAAACGCGAGTACGATCAGGAAAATCGATCCGCCGAGCGCGGCTACCAGGCCACACAGGAAATCGCCGATAGCCGCGGCCAGGCCACTCGCACTGAATCCCTCATGCGTCGCCTTGTCGAAATAGGCGTCCATCACGAGATCGATCTGCTGGTCGTAGCAGTCGAGCGTCTGGTAGATGCTGGTCGCGGCACCCTGCGCCGTCACGCTGCTGCCGCTGACGGCACCGCAACCGGGATTGCCTCCGCCCGTCGTGTTCGCCGCGTTCTGGATCGTCTGGGCGAGTCCGGACGTGGCACCATCGACAGCGGTGACGACCTGCTGCTGGTAGATGCCGGCGCTGAGCGCAAACGCGAGCGTGATCGCCACCTTCAGCCCGCGCCACGCGAAGGCCGGCACCGCCTCGTGGGCTTCGCCGCGCACCACGGCAAGGCCATAGGCGAGCACCCAGATCGTAACGGCGGTGGTTACAACCGGCACGAGCGCGCCGGACAATGCCGACGACACGCTCGTGACGTAGGTCGACATGCCGTTCTCAAGCGTGCCGCCGACGGCGGTAAAGAGGCCGCTCATCGCACGCCTCCCGGTCCCGATACTTGCGATGGGTGTGCGCTGGCCTGCGCGGCGCGACGCTTCGCCAGCTGCTCGTGGAAAACAGGCAGCCAGTCCTGCGGCGCATCGCCGACCTGGGCGCGGATCGTGTCGAGCAGTTCGACGTTGTCGGTCGTACCGGACAACACGTCGAGCACGTCGCCGAGACCTGCGAGATCAAGCCGGCCGATGGCCGACCGATGCCCCTGTTTGACGAGGAACATGCGACTGTTCTCGCCGAGGTTGCGCACGATATTGAATTCGGCCTCGGTCAGCTTGAAGCCGTGCACATAGTCGTCGTAATCGGCACGCGGGTTTGGCAGGAAGAAGAATGTCGCGCTCTGCTCGATCAACGCACTGGCGATCGGGCTGCGCAGCACATCGGCTGGCGACTGCGTGTCGAAGATCCCGAGCCCGTTCTGCTTGCGGATCGTCTTCTGCTTGTTCTGCGCGAAGTCGGTAAAGACCGGATCGCCGAGCCGCTTCCAGAATTCAGTCATGACGTAGACGAAGCGCCGGCCGTCGATCAGGTTCTCGGTCCGGTGCAGCAGATACATCGTGACGGGCGTGGAGACCTCCGCGTCATCGAGCAGCTCGGTGTCGTCGAAGCCGAACAGCGTCGCCTGCGCGAGATCGATGCGATCGGTCGGGTTGTCGAGCACCCAGCCGAGACGCCCGCCCGCGCACCATTTGGCGAGCCGCGCGTGCAGGCTGTTCTCGCCGACGTTCGGCAGAAGCTGCCGAACCATCGACAGACGCCGCAGCGGCTTGTCCATGCGCGCGACCTCGCGCACCGCGCGCGAAATGTCGAGTTCGTCCTTTGCGGACAGCGCCGCGCCGGCATCGACGAGCTTGCGGACCAGCCGCTCCCAGAAATCGATCACGGACTCGTCCGGTTCCATCTGGAACGGGTTCAGCCCGGTCGGCTCGCCACGGCTGAACACCGTATAGATGCCGCCCATGGCCCGGATCGCGATCTCGGTGCCGCGGTCCTTGTCGAACAGCACGGACGTGATGCCGTACTTTGTCGCCATCGCAAGCAGGAACAGTTCGAGCACGGTCTTGCCCGCGCCAGCCCGGCCGATGATCTGGGTATTGGCGAGCGCCTTCTCGTCGAGCGAATCCTGCTTGTCGGGCGTGACGTGGAAGTTCAGGTAGAGCGGCTGGCCGCTCGGCGTCTTGACGATCGTGATCGCCTCGCCCCACGGATTACCGTCGCGCTTTCCCGTCGCAAAATTGTGCAGGCTCGACAGGCCGCAGAAGTTGCGCGACGTGAGCTTGGCCTCGCGCGGCCGGTACCGCCAGTTCGCAGGGAGCTGCGCGAACCAGGCCGCGTCCGCGACGAGGTCGATCAGCGCCGTCTGGAAACCGGCATCGGCCAGCTGCGTGCGGGCCTTTGCGGTGCGCTTCGACACCTCATCGATCGAGTCGCCGAGCACGGCTAGCGAATAGTGGTATTCGCCGAGCACGAAATCGCCGTTGATCAGTTCATCGAGCGCACGGTCCATCGCATCGACCTGCGACACGGCCACGTCCTCGCCCGCAATCAGCTGGTTTCGCTGCCGCTCCAGTGCTTCCTTCGCGCTGGGCCGATCGAGGATCGTGAACGATTGTGTCTCGATGTACTCGAAGTCACCGTACAGCAGGCCGTTGAGCATGCCCGGCTCGGTGTCTTCGGGAAAATCTTTGAGGTCGAGCATCGCGGCGAATCGTGTCGCAGCCGGCATGCGGATCTCAATCTTCTCGGCGCTGACGAACAGGCGCGAGGTCGGCAATGCCTCGCGAATCGGACCGGACGGCACAGGCTCGCGCTCCCAGACGCCGTTCACCAGATAGCCGAACAGTTCCAACGCTGACGAATAGCGGCGCGGGTGCGGCGTGAAAGGACTCTGCCGCGTATAGACGCCGAGCGCGACCGGATCGTAGGGTTTGAGGCTCGACTCGACCTGGGCAGCCAGTTCGGCAATCACCTTCAGCGCGTCCAGCTGGTCGCGCCGGATATCGTCGCGCGTGCGGCGCGCCGCGCGGCTGAAAACCCGACCCATCCGAGTGCGGTTGGGCCGATAGACCACTGTCAGATACAGCTCGTTGGCCATCATCCGGTAGCCCGCGAAGCTCGCGTAGTAGCGAGTTGCCAACTCCTCGCAGAAGCGGTTGCGGTATTCCGTCGAGAAGTGATCCGATACGCGTCGGCGCAAGCAATGCGACCAGAGCGCCACATGACCGCCGGTAAGCCCACGCACGAACTGGTTGAACCCGTCGTGCCGCGCAAGGATATCGGCGGGGTCGGCCGCCTCGAACGCGATGCCGGCGATCTTCCAGACCTGCAGGTAGTCGCCTTCTAACGTCTTGATGACGTGGTCGGTCACGTGCGTCGAATATGGGATGTAACCCGCGAGCGGCACTTCCCGGTTGGCGACGGACACGAGTTGCGGTTCGGCCGGCATGTCACGCCCTCCTCTTGAGGCGGACCGGCACGTAAGCGTGCCCGCCCCAGAAGCGGCGGTTGCCCTGACGCAGCACCAGTCGCAGGCGCAGCACGTAATGCGCGAGCCGCTGATCGTCGTGGCGCGTGATGACGCGCATCACGACAAACACGGGGATCATCAGGAAAAGGATCGCGACGCCGAGCGGCGGGCTCGCGAGCAGCGCCCAGATAGCCGGGATCAGCATGCCGCCGCCGACTATCAGAAAGGCCACGAGCGGCACGCCCCAGAGCATCGCGGGACGCGTGCAGCCCTTGAAGACGGGATCCTTGAACGGGTTCATGATTCGCGCTCCCGGATCAGCTCGTCGGAATCAGCATGCCGGCGATCACTGTCGCGCAACCGACGAACAGTCCGCCGATGAACACGTTCGCGATGTCGCCGAACCGGGCATGCTGGAACATCATCCGGAAGCCAGCCCAGATGATGGAGATCGAACAAATCACGCCGCCCACGCCAAGCAGCGTCGTCTGGATCGTCGTCAGCAGCGTATTGACCTGGGAGAGCTGCGCCCTGGCCGGCGACGTCGCCAGCAACCCCACCGTCGCTACGGTTGTCCACCGGGCCACCCGTCGAGCACGCGCACCCTCATCTGGAATGTGACGAAAGCGTCGATTATTAATAAGGAATACTGATTTCATGAGCAACTCCTCTTCGTGCCGAATACTTCTTTCACTGCCAGATCGCCGGGCTAGAACACCACGGCGCTACCGTCCGGATCGCCGCCAGATTTCGTCGATGACGTGTCTGCCGGCCTCAACGCCTGACGCCGTTTCGTTCGGGATTGCCCCGGCGATTCCGTCAGGTCGGAATAGGCCGAATCGACGGGAATCGGAGTAATGGCCGGCACGGCAACGGGTGCCGACGATGCGGCCACGACAGGTGCATTGCTGACCACACGCTGGACATAGCCTGTTCGATATCCGGTCGAGAAGTCGCCGCTGGCATAACAGGACAGGCCCGCACGAAGGGCCGACTGGGAATCGGCCGATGCGCGCGCGCGTGCCTGCCTTGCCAGCTCGAAGCAGCCTTGGAGGATGGCGGCTCCCGCTGCCAGGTTGCGGCACGGATCGAATGCGCTCCGTTCGTCCAGTCCGTAGTTGGGCCAGTTCGCGCGGTTCACCTGCGCGAGCCCGACGCTGAAATTCCAGCCGTCGCGCTCCAGGGCGTGCGCGGTGGCAATAGCCTCAGCCTCGCTGATCGGTTGGCGCGCGAGCCGGCCATGCACGACGCCGATCGCATACGGGTTGAAGCCTGATTCCGTCCGCACGATCGCCGCCATCGTCGTCAGCGAAACCTGCGGCGCACACTGGTGCGCGAGCGGGATAAAGTCGAGCGGCAACATCACTGTCCCCCACCGCCGGTACTGTCCTGCTGCTCCATCTGTTGCAGGAACTTCGCGGCGGACTGCGACGGGTCACACGGAACCTGCGCGCTGCCCGTTCCGTAGAACTCGGTGAGCGTGCGATCCTGACCACTTACGTCCCACCAGACGCGGGTGTAAAGCTGGTTGTCGATATCAACGTTGATCGCCCCGGTGGCGCTGCACAGCAACTCACTCTGTTCGGGGCCGCCCCAGTAAAGCAGATCTTCCCGGCAGTAGCCGCCGCTCGCGAAGGTATTGGTCGCGAACGTCCCCTGTGAACCGCCTGCACCGAAGTCACATGCTGGAAACGGGTCACCGTGACGCAGCGCGTTCCACAGTCTCTCGATCGGCGGCACACATTCGCTGTACTGTTCCGGGCCGCCCGGATTGGATATACACAGGAGCACCTGGCAGCCCCAGTCGTCGGCATGGGCTACACCAGGTGCGAAGATCGAGGTGCTGGCGAGCAGCACCAACGCAATCCGCCAGCGGCGCGTGATGCGCCGCATCACGTGCAGGCCAGGACACCAGGAGACACGACCCATCTTCATAATCCACCTTCCGTCGATTCATTCCGGCAGGCACCGAAGTACCGAAGTGGATGTGCGTGGAAAAAGGAACCCGCGGGGCCGGGGAGGCACGCCGCGGGTTCAAGGGGGATCAGCACCGGAAAATAAAAAACCTGCGACCGTCAGGTTCGCAGGCTTCGCTCGCATTGCAACCGCCACACCAACGCACATACGTCGGTACATCGGGCCGCTAACGCGTACTCGGTCTCGCATTGGCGCGTCGACCGGAACAGGTTGTTGACTGAACTCTAGGCTCGATTCTCCAGCGAATCAAGCGTCGAAATCACAGGGTTTTCTGCGTCATCGTCCCTTGGATTCCAGATCAGTTCGGCAAGGTCCAAAAAAAATTACGCTTTCCCCGTTTCGAGCACACGTGCGAGCGCGTGCCTGGCCGACACCAGTTCCAAGTCGAAGCGGCTGCGCGGACGGCGAGGAATCAAGAGCCGACGGCACACAACCTCTCGACCGGCGCGCCACAGGTACACCATGCGAAGCAGTTCCTTGTGTCGGGGTTCGAGACATCGCCATGCAGCTTCAATCCTCGCCGCATCGATTGGATCATACGGACCACGTGCGGCGTTTCCCCAGTTATCCAGCCGGGATTGGAGCGAAGGACGGGAGGCGTCAATCATGGTCGTGCTCGACACCGGTCGCGCTGGATTGCGCCCGGTATTGGGACGGATCGACGAGAAACAGTGCGATATCCGAGGCACGCCAGCCGACCATCCTGCCGCCGAGCGAAATCGCCCGTGGAAACGTGCCATCCTTCATGCGCTGATAAATCGTCGAACGAGACAATCCGACCGTCCGTTCGACCTGCTTGCGACGCAAAATTGCGTCCATCACCCGTATCGCGTCCGACATGACTCCTGCCCTCCTGATTTACCCGGATCTACCCGGCACAGGTCCGATTCAAGCAGCAGGAAACGGGGCCGAAAAAACCCGTCATGTCGGCGGAATCTACCGTCGCAATCTGTTCTCAACGGCGGCGACCATCTGCGTCACCTAGGGAATCGGGGCGCAGCGCTGCCGCAAATGACTGAGCGTTGCGCGACGCTTCGCCATCAGCCTGCCCTTTCAGCCCGAGCTTTGCATCGATGGCGCGCGCAACCGTTGAGGATTTGGGCGGACGCTCTGGGTCCCATTGAGCCCAGTGCTCCCACATCACCTCAAAGAGAAGAGAAAGTGTTCGCGTCAAGTGCGGCAGCCGAACGGTCACGTTACTGCCCGCGTTGTGCGAAACGTGAGATGACCGATCCGGGTCCACGGCATGCGTGGTGGGCCCCGAGCATTGATCCAGGCGCTGCTCAAGACTGTCTTCAAGCACATGATGGAGCGCGGCGGTTCGTGCCAGAGCGCGCTCGAGCAGCAGGATTCTCTGATCACGTTTTCGCAAACGGGAGGCTAGACGGGACGCGACGGCATCGGCGTCGTTGAAGCGGGTTCGCCAGTACGCGGCTGATTCCGAGAGAACCTCGCCATCTGGAGTGTGTGGATAACCACTTTCGGAATCGCACATCTGCCCTCCTCCCCCCATGCATCGTCAGCAGGAGGGTAGCCGCTCCGCAGTTGACATTCACCAACGTCACGGCACGACCGAAGTGTCACGTCTCCGTAATGGCGGCAAGAGCCGCCAGCCGTTGACGATCAAAATTCATATTGCAATATCTGGCGAGAAAGATCTCCGGTCTGTCAAGCACGTCTTGTTTTGCCTTACACCCGCGGGGGATGAACCGATAAACTATCTACAAACTAAATCGACCAGTCTTCGAACGAGTTCGATCATAGTCTTTTCTGCCGTGACTTTTAGCGGCCAATTTTATGTCACGAATCTTTAGCAACGAGCTGACTCAGCTGAAAGTAATCGTGCGCGACGAGCGACCGCGCACCTTGCGTTGTCTGCGACACTTCTAAAGTCGTGCCGTCTGTCAAAGTTTCTAAAAGCGCTCCGATACATTGCCGACGCGAACCGCGCTCTTCGGCAAGGCGAGCAGCACGGTGAGGCTGCCTACGATCATGATTGCCGTGATGATGTAGATACCGCTCGAAAGGCTGCCGGTTTGCGTCTTGATGAAACCAAGCAGAACAGGACTCACGAAACCACCAATTACACCAATCGAGCTCACGAGGCCGATACCTACCGCCGCCACCTCTTTTCTGAGATAGGTAGACGGTATCGTCCAGAATGCAATACTTGCACCAAATTGAAAGAAGCCAGTGAAACACAAGAGCGCGAGCGTGAGCGCGAAGGAATTATGCAGCATCGGTATGAATGAGAGGCTGAGCGCCGCGATTGCAAGCGAGCCTCCGACATGCCAGCGGCGCTCCTTAAACACATCCGAGCTTTTACATAGGAGCAACACGCCGGCGCCGGCGAAGATGTATGGGATTGCCGAGTAGCCACCGACCAGAGCGAGATCATTTATACCAAGTCCCTTGATCACCGTTGGTAGCCAGAAGGTGTACGTGTAGTTTGCGATCACGGTCGCGAAGTGAATGAAGGCGAGGCACCATAGGCGCACGTCCCGTAGGGCGTCGCGAATGCCTGCAAGGACGTTTGTCTGTGTTGCATCCGATATTCCGGCATCGGCCTGTAGCACCTCCGCGACTAACGCCTTCTCATCGTGCGTGAGCCACGGTGCCTCCGGCGGACCGTTCTTCAGCACGAAATAGCAAACCACACCAAGTAGCGCAGTCGGCAGGCCTTCCAGTAAAAACAGCCACTGCCAGCCTGCGAAGCCACCAACGCCACTCATGTTCTTTAGGATCCACCCTGATACAGGTCCACCGACGATGCCTGCGGCCGGGATGGCCAACATGAACTGCCCCGTAACGGCGCCGCGTCGAGTGCTAGGGTACCAATAGGTCAGGTAGAGTATGATGCCGGGGAAGAAGCCCGCCTCAAATGCACCGAGGAGGAACCGCACAATGTAGAACTGCGGGGCGTTGGACACGAACATTGTCCCAGCGGACGTCAGTCCCCATAAGAACATGATGCGCAGCAGCGTGAGCCGCGCACCGATCCGCTCTAGCAACAGGTTGCTTGGAACTTCGAACAGCAAATAGCTTACGAAAAAGATACCGGCACCGACGCCATACACAGCATCTGAAAAACCCAGATCGACCTTCATCTGCAGCTGGGCATATCCGATGTTAATGCGATCGAGAAACGCCAGCAGGTATGAGATAAAGAGCAATGGCATCACATGCAGAGTAATTTTCTTGTATATCTCGCTTTCAGTAGCAATACCTCCAGGCATCGTGCGACAGCTGCTCTCGCTGGTGTTCAATGAAGAGGCCATGACGTCTCCTATGCTTTTGTGTTTTTGTGCTGAAGGCTACATTCCAACCTTCTCTTTCCCCTTCAACCGAAGCATCTCCCGCGCCTCTGCCGGGGTGGCGATTTCGAACGAAAGCTCCTCCAGGATCCGTCGAATTTTGTGGACCTGCTCCGCATTCGACTTTGCCTTGACGCCCCTCCCGAGGTAGATGCTGTCTTCAAGGCCCACCCGAACATTGCCACCCATGATGGCGCCCATGGTCAGCAACTGCATCTGATGTCGCCCGGCACCAAGGATGGAAAACTGGTAGGACTCGCGCCCGAAAAGCCGGTCAGCGGTGGTGCGAACCATCGCCAGGTTTTCTGGATCCGGACCCATACCGCCCAGAATGCCGTAGATAGACTGGATGAAGAACGGAGGTTTGATGAGACCTTCGTCAACAAAGTGCGCCAGGTTGTAGAGATGGCCGACGTCATAGCATTCGAATTCAAAACGGGTACCATGCTCACCAAGTTGCTGCAAGATGCGCTTGATATCCTTGAACGTGTTGCGGAAGATGAGATCTTCCATACCCTCGACATAGGGACGTTCCCAATCATATTTCCAGTCGGAAATCTTGCGAGCGACCGGATGAATCGAGAAGTTCATCGAACCCATATTCAGCGAGCACATTTCCGGCTTTGCCTGCAGCGGAAACGCGAGACGCTCTTCGAGCGTCATTCGCGTACTACCACCAGTCGTGATGTTGATTACGGCATCTGTCTGCTCGGTAATACGCGGGATGAACTGGTCAAAGAGCGCCGGATCGGGAGACGGCCGGCCATCTTTCGGGTCGCGTGCGTGAAGATGCAAAATCGCCGCTCCAGCCTCAGCGGCATCGATCGATTGTTGAGCAATTTCATCTGGGGTCAACGGCAAGTGCTCCGACATCGATGGCGTGTGCACGGCGCCAGTCACAGCACACGTGATAATGATTTTACGGTTCTTTGTACTCACTCAGTCTTTCTCCCGATTCTGCTTTCAGCCGTGCTTTTCACGGCCAGCCCGTCAGATGACGGCATAGACACTCTCGGCGTGGCCACAGCCCCAAACCTATGACCATCTCATTTCACATCGCCCATCGCTAGATGGTTAGTAGCACTGCTTGAGTTAGCATTTCTCACGCAACCTAAGTTGCAAATCCAAACGGAGTGACGACGGGTACGCGACGCGAGCCCAACGCCTTGATGTCGCGAGCGTCGCGCGTCCGGGCTGTTTTCGCTTACGCAACAACATCTTTAATCGTAGAGATGGGCGCCAACAACGCGCGTTACTTCACCGACTTTGACTGGCATCCACGCGCCGAAAATTGTCGACAGGTCGCGGCGAAAGATTTCCAGCGAACGCCTCAGTGGCCAGATGCATTCCGAAGTCGTCTTGCACCAGGCGCCTCCAGGGACGCTTCGCGACCTGTGTGGTCAACCGACGAATAACGCGAGGTTGCCGCATGATCAGTTGTGCAATTTCCCGTGCACGTGACATGAGTTTCTCTCTGGGGAGTACCTCGCCCACCATGCCCCATTCAAGCGCCTCCGCGGCGCCAATGCCGGTTTCACGCAGGTACATTGCGTGATTTGCACGCTTCAGACCGAGTAGCTGTTGATAGACGAGAAACTGTCCATCGCCCGGGACCACACCAAGGAAAAAATGAGGCTCGAAGAAGCGTGCATCGTCCGCAGCAATTGTCAGATCGCAAAGAAGCCCGAACTCGGTGTGCGATCCCGGACCGTTGATGACAGAGATCGTGGGTATGTCGACCGACCACAGCAGACTCTCGACCAGCCTGGAGCCGTCAACGTACCAGGAGTCGTAGTTGGGTTTCAGGACATCTTCGCTCGAAAAGCTTTCCAGGTCTCGCTTCATCAACCACTTGTCGCCAGTTCCGGTAAGCAGGAGCACCTCATTTTCGGGATCCTGACCGACCGCCTGAAACATCTGGCCGATTGCACGGTGCAACTCAAAACTCCAGACAGCCTCGCCGCCGTTCGTATGGAAACGGACTTCGAGCACACCGTCATTTCTCTCCATGACGAAATGCTCTGCGAGCCGATCCTGATATTCAGCAAGAGGAATGTGCCTGGCGTATTTTGTGATAGACATATAGGAGTCCTGTTTGATTTGCAACGAACCATGCCGCACGTAATGCGGTGTTCAACTTTCTAAAGACACCTTCATTTTATAAAGTATAAATACTTTATAAACTAGGGATAACCCGCAGATCGTATCCGTCTGCCGGAGCGATTAAGGGAGACGTTGACAGCACCCACCAAAGCATGGGCAGCCACCGCTCGTCTCATTACAACCGTGGACTGGCCGTCCTTGCTGCATCGGATGACCGCCTTGTGAGCGAGATCGTGCGGAAGTACTACCGCTAGTGGGCATCTCGCTAGCGTCAGGCAGCATGGCCGGGCGGTCAAAATGATGGGCGTGGCGCAACGTCCCCGTCAGAGCGCACAAGTCGCACGGGGCGCTTCATCCGATTCTTTCTCACAGTATCGCGGGCGTTCAGACAGCCTCTCGCCGTGACGCCCACCGTTGCTGCGCAGACGAGTCGCACCGCACGTACGCTGGTTTCAGGCAAGAGGCAAGTCCAGTAGAACGGTGATCGAACAAGTGCGGCCACCCTTGAGAAGCGCGAGACATTTCTCGGCAAATAGAGCACAAAAGGAAAATTAGGGACGGTTCACTGGGGCGCATTATGCAATCGCTGCATAGCTACTGACACCGACGCGTACAGAAATGAAGAACAATTGTTCGCGAACGTCGCCGGTCACCTACTGCGAGAGATGTCAGGAGATCGTCACGATGAGCGGCGATATCATCACCGCGTGTCACGATTCGCTTCCACCCAGACTAACTGAAGCGCCGCCGCTCGGAACACCAACTCACGTCGTTGCGCCCTTTCGTGCGAAGCTGGCGGAGAGGATCGTTACAGGTGTTGGTGTAAGGCGTTCCCAATCGAATATCCTTTCGCGCGACACGACCGCCATGCCATGAAACGCGGAGTTCGTCGGACCTACGACCGCCGAGTACAACTCGTCCGAGAAGCGCAACGCTGCTGCGAGCCGCTCACCAGGGAACCTGATGGACCGCCGGGGTGACTTAGCGACGACACGATGTCGTCATGATTTATCCAGAGGCAATTGAACGGAATACTCAGCTCGCTGGTAAATCGGCTGTCGTCAGACACACGTGCTTGCAGCTGTCGCGTCGCGGCCATCCTCTGCCGGATCGATAGCCGTTTGCAGCGATTTTGCAGGCCGTTGGGAAATGCCGACGACGCGGACGGCTTGTGCAGCGCGCGCCACCAATCCGTCAGTCAGCGACAACAAAGTAGTCATTCGAGATTCGTGCGACGGTCAACTTCGGGTCGCGGCCTACCTGGAGACTGCGTCGTGTAGCAACGCGCGCGCGGGCTCGCTACCATCCAGGGGGTACAGCTTGCGGGCCTTGATTCGCCACCCTTCGGCTGTGCGCACGACGTGCCACTGGTTAGCAAGGACGCGGAAGATCCGATGTCCGCGAGAAAGTCCGTGGTTGGCCAATTCCACCTCATTACCCTGGCTGTCAAACTGCACAAGCATCAGGTACGAAGTCACCCAAGCCTCGTCGCCTTCCAATTCGATATGCGGAAGATTACCGAAGTGGGCCAATCCGCCGTCGAGGGCTGCCCGGTGAGCGTCGCTTTCCACTAGTGCCACCAATTGATCGCGGCCTACAGCGCCTGGCGCCGCAGGGCCCCGATCAAAGACCGCGTCCTCGGTGTACACCTTGGGGAAAAACGGTCCATATCCCGTATCAGCACTAAGGGGATGCGAGGCGATCAGATTGTAAATAGCGAGCTTGTCTTCAACGACAGTTAGACGCCGCTCCAATGAGGAAGAAATTTCGTGTGCCACGGTTGCCCCAGTTGCATAAAGCTGAGATTTTTATAAACTATAGCTATCTTTATAATCTCGTGCAAGTCAGTGCGATGCAAGTAGGGTTTCGCCCTTGAACCTGGTCCGTGTGGAAAAATTGAGAACATGAGCAAGCCCCGTCCTGAACTGTCCGTCGAGAAAGCCAGCCGTACTTCTCGCTCCTTGGGCCCTACCGGCCCTGCAAATATTCAACCTAAAGTGACACAGGCGGACAAAGCAACACAGATGATCTTCGACGATATCCTCCGCGATCGCCTTAAACCCGGCGAACGCCTCACGCCGGAGGCGCTCAGTGAGCGCTACAGCCTGGGGCTCAGCCCCGTGCGCGAAGCGTTGATACGGCTCTCTGTTGAGAAACTGGTTCAAGGTGGGGGCTACCGCGGCTTCGAGGTGCCCGAGATCAGCATTGACGAATTGATGGACATAGCGAATGTTCGTGCCGAACTTTCCTGCCTCGCCTTGCGTGAGTCCATGCGACGCGGGGACGAACGCTGGGAAGCAGGAATCATCGCTGCCTATCACATGATCGATCGGATTCCCGAGGCGCTGCGTGCCAGGCCGCAGGATTATGCGAATGCCTGGGAAGAACGAAACTGGGTCTTCCACGATGCACTAGAAGGTGCAAGCGGCTCGCCATGGCTTAATCATTTCATCTCGTTACTGGCCGTGCATAGCAAGCGGTACCGCAGTCGATTCTTCGACTACCAAAAGGATGCACTGCTGGCCCAGCAGGAACACCGTGCGCTGATGGATGCCGTTCTGACACGGGATGCGGACCGCGCATGCCAGTTGATGACGGAACATGTTCTCGGGCGTGTTCGAACATTCAGGAAGCTGATGCAGCGCAGCGAGTGACCAACGGGGCTACATGCGCCTCCCGTCACAATTCGGGGTACTCACAGGGTTGCGGATCCAACTCTCAAGCGGGCTCATTGCACCAGACAATGGCCCGACCTCGACCACCGCTGCCTCGTCATCGTCTTCCTTCCCGGACCCGCCCACAGCAGTTGTGCGCACCAAAATGAACGGTGCATCACCTGCCGCGAGCCGGTCCCGGTAGCCCATGCTGTCGCGGTTTCCGACGCTACCTTTGAGCAGGTAACTCACGACCTCGATACCCGCATGCGGATGTTGCCGGCCGCCAATTCCACGCTTACCCTGATGACGGTAGTGAACAACGAAGACAAACGGCTTACTTTCATCTGCTGCGTCTGTGGTAAGGCGTGCAGCAGACGCATATCACCATCATCGACGATCACTTCAGCCGGCCCGATGCGGGTGAGTAGGCGTCACGAACTCCCTGTGCGATCAGATTTTTTCGAAATCGCCACCAGCCATCATGCCTCCGTCAATGCGCAGTGTCTCGATGCGACCGTGCATTTCCAGCGCATTGACGCCCTGCCCGTGGGTGACCAGGCCGCCCGCGATCTCCACCTGGCGCGCCGAGCCTCCCGGCTTGATGCTCAACGCGATAGCTGAAAGCGTGACGACCACGCCTTTGACCAGCGAGTCGCCCGTACCGCCATAGGTCTCGATGCCGCGGCGTACCGCGATCCGGCCCACCGGCTGGCTGATCTGAATTCCCACGGCACCATCGGCATGCGTCACTACACGATCGAACTCGGCCGATTGCACGGTACCGGTATAGACGTTGAATCCGCGCGCGCCCTGGCCGAACGTCTCGATGGCGGCGTTGACCTGCAACACATTCACCGTGCCAAAATTGACGAAGCCAATGCCGCTAGGACCGTAGGAGGTGATCTTGTCCTCCGCGACCCAGCGATCCACCGTGCCCCAATTGTCCAGCACCATGTCGTTAGGTCCGTAGGTGGTCACCGGCCCGAGGTTGCGCACGCTGTCCACGAACGTGCCGTACACCGTGAACACACCGCCAGTGATGCGGTCCGGCGTGCCGGGCTTGATGCCGCCATCGCTAAAGACCTCACCGGTTTCAAGCCGACGCACCACCAGTCGGCCGCCCACGTCGCCCGCTCCGCTGACGAAGATGCCACTGCCGCGTACAGGTGCACCGGCACGGCCCGCCGACAAGCCGGTCAGGTCTGCGGTGATGGTGACGGCAGAGTCGGTCTGCTGGTTCCAGAGCGTAAAGGCGCCGGGTATGACTTCCACGCCGTAACCCTTGGGTCGTTCCTCGTAACTGCGTGCATCGGCTGCCTTGATGTTAATGTCATGGGCTTCGACATGGCCGCCACGCACTTTCTCACGTGCGAGCACTTGCACCACACCCGTAACGTCCAGATCGCGCATTGCCAGACGGCCAAGACTGTCGACGGTCGTGTCGTTGAAAATCGCGCGCCGACCCGGGTCGGTGACCAGGCGCAGATTTTCGACCTGGTTGTCTGCTGAAAGCTGCAGGCCGTCCTGGCCCGACATGAAATGCATCGATGCCCTTTGACTATCTCCGATCAGATTCTGGCCCGGGCGAAGACGTAGCGTCGGCAGGCCGTCCAGGTTCGCTACTAAGATGATGTGCACGACAGCGGCATCAGCCACCGCCGCAAGCAGTTCTTCATTCGTGGAAACCTGACGTTGTTCGGCACCCATACACTGTTCCCGATAAGTGAAACAAAAAAGAAGCGTAAATTCAGAAAACCATGGAGAAACAATCTCAACAGATAAGCCGTTCCTTACCCAACTTCGCTCAACCTTCTCCCTGCACCGGATCGGTGTTGAACGTATAGAGGACGATCTTCCAGACCCCGTCGATTTTGTGCAGCACAAACACTTCGCGGTTCAAATCCAGCACACGCTTGCCGTTCTCAACCACGGCGGCGCCTTTGTGATGATGCGTACGAACAACGGCCGTATCGCCATATACATTGATCGCGTCGTATGAAAATACCGTGGTGAATTTCGCGATCCTGAACAGCGCGTCATAGCCATGGGTCTTTTGCTGGCGCGTCGCATAGGTGCGCTTGTCGTTCCATTCCGCCACGCTGTCTTCCGCAAACAGATTCAGGATCGTGGCGGTGTCTCCGGCATTGAGTGCCGTCTCATAGCGATGAACGACATCGTAAACCTGCTGTTGTACTGCTCGCTCGGCGGGGTCCTGAGCATAAGGCAGCGCTTCCTCTGCGGCTGCATGTACGCCTGCAACGCCACTAAACGAAAGGACAAACACCAAAGCTGCCTTGACAGGCATGAAACGAAAAGCCTTCACGGACCACTCTCCTGAGAAATTTTGGGGAAACGTCCGGCGTAGCATAAGGAAAGAGTGCAATACTATAAACAGATAAAATCTTGATGGACTCTATCTGGAAAATAGATAATGTTGGACTCCCTCAGCCTGGACCAGCTTCGTGTTTTCATAGCGATCGCCGACTACGGCAGCTTCTCGGCGGCGGCGCGGCGGCTGTACCGTGCGCAGTCGGCAGTGAGCAATGCTGTTCTCAATCTGGAAAGCGTACTGGGCGTCAAGTTGTTCGACCGAAGCGGCTGGAGACCTCAGTTGACCGACCACGGGCACGCTCTGCTGGTCGATGCACGAGCCGTGCTCGCGCGCGCCGATCAACTCAAAGCCCGTGCGCTCGGTCTAACGCAGGGACTTGAGGCTGAGTTATCCGTCGTCGTGGATGTCATGTTTCCGACGATGCAGCTTTTGGATCTGGCGACACGCTTCCGGCACGCATTCCCTGACGTGCTCCTGCGCCTCTGTGTCGAAGTGTTGGGCGGCGTACCCGAGCGTGTTCTCTCAGGCGAATACGATCTGGGCATCCAGGGATCATTACCCGACATAACACCGGAACTGACCGGTCACGTCTTGCCCGAAATCGCTCTGACGCCCGTCGCCGCACCGGACCATCCATTGTCGTCCCAACGAAAAATCACGAATGACATGCTAAGGGAACATACGCAGATCGTTCTGACAGACCATAGTGGGCGAACGAAGGGACGTACCTTCTCCGTTTTCTCGGATCTCCGGATTCTCACTGCCGATCTGGGCTCGAAGCGTGCGATGCTGCTTGCAAATCTGGGCTGGGGGTTCATGCCTCGCAGCTTCGTGGAGGACGATCTGAGCAGCGCCCGGTTGAGCGAACTCGATCTGGCAGAGCGTCAACCACGTACCAGGAGCATGCCTTTAATCGCCGTCCACCGAACCGACATCTCCCTTGGTCCCGCGAGAAAATGGGTACTTGAGATGCTGCTGACCACGGACAAGAAACCGACTTTGCGACGCTCTTAAAAGTTTCTCAACAAAGTCAGTCCGCGATTTCGCGCCGACTTCCTATGTGGTATTGCCTCCGCCTACCTTCCTAGAGTCTGTTGCCCTAACCGCTGCTCGATTACCGGTTTCCACGTCTGTTGTTCAGGATTGAAACGGACCGAACAAATCGGGCAGGTCAGGTTAGCTGGCCGCTTACCTTGCCACACGCTCCCTCGTGGATCCATTGAAAGACGAAAACACTAGGGCAGCGTATCGACAACGCATCACGCAGCGGCACAGTCTCTGGACAATCCCGAAGTTTCACTTCCCGGAAAAATCACCGGGAGGTAAGTGGCGCGTTGCGATTGGCAGTGGCAGCCTTTCGCGAATAAATCCCGGCGCTTTTCCTGCGATTCGCCAGTGCATTCCCGGCGCATGTCGTGAACCTAAACTACTGCTCCTCGGCGAGACAAAACCAAACGGCTTCAGCTACGCTGCCGACGCCTGTATCTCTTGCGCCGGTTCGGCCTTCCTCATGCAAAGGGCCAAGAAGTTCCTGAAATGCCGTGTGAGCTTTATGACGGAGTAAGACTAGAAGCAGATCGACGCAATTTCCCAGTGCCGATTCGCGTGTCCTACGGCGCGCGACGGTCCTCGGCGTTGATGCAAATTATTTTGTTGTTGGGAGCCGAGATGGTTTGAGGCCAACAGCGATCAGGACCACTGCCGTCACCGTGATGAGTACGTCCACGGCCAGCGCGAGATGAATACCGCGCAGGAGGTCCGCACGAATGGCCATCGCGGCGGCCAGGGCCGGGATGCCGATGGTGGATGCAACGCGCTGGCTCGTTGTCATCAGGCCAGAGGCAAATCCTTTGCTGGCCTCGGGGACTTCCGAGGTAGCGGCCACAGTCGCTGCCACAACCGCCGTGATATGACCGAAGAACCCAACAAACAACGCCGGGATCAACAGCCACATCGAGTTCGGCTGAGATCCAAGCAGGATGAGCGGCGCGGTAAAGCCGCCCTGAACAAGCAACGCTGCCAGAAGCACAGGACGCGCACCACGCCGGGCGACGACCCGGCCGGCGACAATGCCCGCAACCACTGACGCGAGCCCCGGGACGCCGAACACCAGACCTGTCGCGAACGGCCCCAGATGCAGCACTTCTTGCAGATAGATCGTGACGAGGTAAATAAGGCCGGCCTCCATCGAGAAGATCGTCAACACCGCCACATTTCCCCAACGTACCGAGGGCCAAGCCAGCATCTCGATCGCGACCAAAGGCGCCGGTGTATGCCGCTCGATCCAAAGAAACAGGCCCAACAGCATCGCGCCGGCCGCGAGCGCAGCCGCGGACTGTTCCGTGAAGCCGAAGACAACTACGACGAGCCCCAGTGTCCCCGATATCGCGCCGGGGACATCCAGGCGAACATCGCCCCGGACATGCGCCGCATGAATCACAGCCGGCGTCACGACAAGGATGATAAGTGCGGTCGGAACATTGATCAGAAAGGCCCAGCGCCAACTCAACACACCGACGAGCATCCCGCCCACCAACGCGCCGAAAGTGAAGCCTCCCGACAGCAATGCTCCGTTCAAGCCCAGCGCCCGCGCGCGCTGCCGCTCGTCGGTGAACGTCGTGATCAGCAATGCCAACGCGGCGGGACCCGTCATCGCGGTTGCCACGCCCTGAAGCGCGCGGGCGGCAAGCAGGACGACCGCCCCGCTTGCGATACCGCCCAGCAGCGATGATGCCGCGAGCAGCGCAAGGCCGATAAGAAACATACGACGCAAACCATATAGATCGCCGAGCCGGCCGAAGAGAAGAGACAGCCCAGCGGCCGGTAGCGCAAAAGACGTAGCGACCCACGGGAAGTCGCTCACCTTGAGTCCGACTGCTCGTCCAACTTCAGGCAGCGCGACGTTCAGGATCGAGAAATCGGCGGACAGCATAAAGTTGGCACCGAGCAGGAGGACGATCACGAGCCGCTGTCGTCTCGTCATCGAAGGCGCGTGACTTCCTCGTCTCTGGGCCACGTCAGGCATTTCCAATGTCAAAATTTGCCTTCGTCATCGATTGCTGGATGCTTCCCCGCGTCTCGATGCCTGATGCGGCGCGAATGACTCGCTGAAGCCATAGCCGGAGCGGACGAGGTCGCGAGCTGCGGCGAGGCGCTTCGCCTCGTAATGGCGTAAAGCCTCGGCCGCGCCGCTCTTAGCCAACCTGTCTTGCAGTGCTTCGGCGAGAGCGAGCGCATCGAGCGCCGATGCATCGAAGCCTTTACCGGTCATCGGCGACGGCACATGAGCGGCATCGCCAACGAGACATACCCTCCCCCGTGCCAGGCGTTGTGGCATGTATTCGCCAATCGGCGTGCCAATCAGTGCACGTCGGGAAAGGCAGTCGAGAATGGCTTCACGCCACGGCGCGGGCCAGATTGCCCGGGCTTCCACGGCCAGCGCATGGAAAACGGCGTCAGGGATATCAGCAGCACGCAACGTTCGCTGCACGACGTCTCCAACGACGGCGCCGCTGGCCTGTAGGAGGCCATTACGGCCCGCGTCATACCAACCGAATCCCAGGCGTCGATGGCCCTTCGCAAGCGACCCGTCCGCGCCCGGCAAGTAATACGCGTTGAGGCAATAAGCTCTTGCTTCGAGAATCGCGAGTTGAGCCGGCCACGGCCGCGCGTGGACTACACATTCATCGACGATGCCAAGCCAGATCAGATAGCCGGCGAACACCGCATCAGGCTGATCAGGCGATACATGACGGCGAACGATGCTTGCATGACCATCTGCACCGACGACGACCTCGCCTCGCACAACCTCTCCGTTGTCCTTTACCGCCCATGCCGAGTGTTCGTCCTGACCGACCGAATTCACGCGCGCCGGCGCGTGAATTCGAATGTTGGGATCGGCATCGACCACTGCACGCAGGCCACTGTAGACGTCAGCCCACGCCTGAGGTCCCGAGGGAAGCGCGCGCCTTCCGTGGTTCCGACCGGTCAAGCGCTGCAGAAGGCCCTCGCCAACCGGCAACGCTGCGCCCGCTCGGGCCTTGGCGTCCGAGCGCTCCAGCAGCGTCACTGACATGCCGATACGGGATAGGGATAAAGCACTCATCAAGCCGGACAACGAGGCACCGACAAGCACCGCCGTACCGCCGGTTTGGTGCACCGGGTAATTCATCGGCATGACCCTGTAATATACGGAGGAACACTACGTTTAATATAACGTAGGCAACCTACGTTTAGCAAGGAGCTTCCGAGGTGCATTCAGCCCCACCCTCTAAACCCGGCCGTCGGCCGCGTTCCGATGGCGAACGCAATCGATTGAAATTGATCGACGCCGCCAAGCACGTCTTTGCCGAAAAAGGGGCCGCCGCCAGCCTTGAACAGGTCGCGCGCGAAGCGAACGTCAGCATCGCTTCGCTCTACCGCCACTTCCCGACGCGCGACGCCGTGATCTCGGCCGTTTATCGGCAGGAAGTAGATGCACTGATCGAAGCAGCCGATCGCTTGATCGCGCAACGAGAGCCAACGGCTGCGCTACACGAATGGTTGATGCTGTTCGTAGAGTTTCTCGACACAAAGCATGGCATGGCCGAGGCAATGGATACCTTGATGGGCGGGCCTGAGGACCTATACAGCAAGACGCCTGATCGACTTGCTTCGCCGATCACGGCACTCGTTACCCGTGCAGTCGAGACGGGTGCGTGCCAACGGGATATCGAGCCGCTCGATTTGCTTCGCGCGCTCTCCGGCGTGGCGACGATCAGAGCGAACGAAAACTGGAAGCGTTCGGCAATTCGAATGGTCGAGTTATTGCTCGCAGGCATGGCGACAGGGGCCGCTCGCTACGAGGACTAGCGTGCGTCGCTTTCCTTGTAAGCCATGTGCCTCCTTTGCTTCGAAGAGCCAGATACTATATAAATAGCGTACTATTTATTTTATATAGCATGCTATCTATGCCATCAAGTGAAGCATCCATCGGCTTTCTCGTTCATGCGCTCGCCAGAGCGCTGCGGCAGTTGGCCGATCGAAGACTCAAGCCACTCGGGCTGTCGTCGGGCCATTTGCCCGTCATCACTGCGCTGCGGAACAGTCCGCAGCTGTCTCAGAAAGCTTTGGCCCAATTTGCGGGGGTAGAACAGCCAACGATGGCGAACACGCTAGCCCGGATGGAGCGAGACGGAATTGTGGAGCGCCGTCCCGACCCACTGGACAAGCGCGGAAGTCTTGTTTCGTTGAGCCAACACATGCTCAAGCAGCTTCCGGAGATCGAGCGCATCGTGCGAGGCATCGACGCTGATGCATTGTCTGCAATCGCCCGCGCGGAACGCGAACGTCTACGACCCGTATTGCAATCGATCGTAAAAGGTCTCGATGCGCAACTTGCAGGGGAATCTCACGATGCCTAGCTCGCGCAGCTGTTTTGGTGAGCGACTATCGACGGGCATGCCCCCTGATGGCTGTAGGCGCAAAGCCAAATCGCTCGCGAAATCGGACAGCAAACCGCGAGGGAGAGTCATAACCCACATTGAGTGCGATACGGGTAACCGCCTCGTCGGTCGATTGGAGCAGGAGCATCGCGAGCGACATGCGGACATCGACCAGCAAGTCGCCAAACGTCGCCCCCTTCGCGGCAAGCCGCCGGCGTAGCGTCGCCTCGCTCAAGGCGAGTTGTTGTGCTGCCGCAGCCGCTGTCCAGCGCTCTGCCGGCGAGCTTTCGAACAGGCGGCGCAACCTAGTTACCAAGTCGGAGGGGGCCGAAGACGAGAAACGTATACCGAGGAGTGAGAGCCAGACCAGTACTTCAGTCTGCCGATGCTTCGCGACCTCGATAGGAATTTTGGGATCTTCAATCGCCTCTGTTGCACGATTGAACGCCGCAGCGAAATGGGCATCCATCGGTCGCAAGACTCTCGCATCTATCAGGGGGCGGGTATCGCGCGTGCTGTGTTCGAAGCATTCAATGATCGACATATCCCAGATGAGCCAACGTGCTTCGTAACGTCCCAGCTCGGATAGCCGATTGGTGACGTCGAAGCTCTGGCCACCGGCGAGTGCTACGGCATCTCCGCTCGCGAGCGACCAATGCCCTCGCGTCGACTCAAGCACCTTTTCCCCATGGCGCAACACGATCAGCGCCGGGCGATCGACGGTAATCCGACTAAATCGCAGCTCACTATGCTGAACGATGCCGGCGGTAATGCCTACGCCTGCACGCGCCGACAACAACTTACCTGTCCGATCCATCAAGAGAGCGGTACTGTGAAGCCCGGGTCAGCCATCTGCATCGCCCGTTGGAACGCCGGTCGTGCGGCAAGCCGCTCCAGATAAGCCAGAATATTGGGATAAGGGCTGATGTCGTGCGGCGAGAACACACGCATAGTCGTCAGCGGAAACAAGGTCATTATGTCGGCCGCTGTGAACTCGTCACCCGACAAGAACGGTACTTGCCCCAATCGCGCCTCGACCTGGTCGTAGGCGCGATTGAAGCGTGCACGGAGCCCCACCATCACATCGCCGGCAAGCCCGACCCTCTTCGCCATCGAATCAATCATCGCGGCCGGCATGAACGACCCGTTGGCGAAGTGGAACCAATAGAGGAAAGCCGCATAATCTTGGCCCCCAGGCGGAACAAACAGGCGACCCTCGCCATACGTATGGGCCAGATATTCGAGGATCGCAGCAGATTCCCCGAGCATCAACTCGCCATCGCTGATAACCGGCGATGTGCCAAATGGCGTAAGCGTCCGATATTCGACTGGCGCGAGCCGAGTGAGGGGATCGCGTTGGTATCGCTTCAGCTCGTATGGGATCTTGAGTTCCTCACAAAGCCAAACAATCCGATCCGACTGCGACAGTCCAAGATGATGAATGACGAGCATCGAGTTTTCTCCATCGACAACGACTCGGCGAATAATAAGCGCATTCAGGGCGGCAAACGACGCCGTCCCGATCGATTTCCGTGCTGATCCGCTCGTCTGTATGTCGCTTCTTCATCGACTTCTCCTTGCCGCCAAGATATGAGAACTGACTTGCCGTTTGGCTACACAGTCGGTCTCAGGTCACGCTTACGTACTGCGATCCGTACCGCGCAGATCGGTGAGCAAATCAGGCACGACTGGATGCCCGTCAACCATTGCATCCCATCCAGCCATTGCGATCTTGGCGACAGCGTCAAGCTCAGCCCGGCATGCGTCATTGCGGGCCTGGATCGACATTCCGCTCTGAACGGTCTGCACGAACCTTGCGAGATGAACGGCATCGACGTATTGCGGCAGATCTCCGTCGTTGACGCCTTTCTCGATACGGGCTTTTAGACGATCGAAAGTCCCGACGTTTGATCGCATAGCGTTGCCAAGCTTGGCGCGCCCCTCGCTTCCCACCGATGCGAGCGTCGCCATGCAGCCGCGAGGAACATCGCAAAGGGCCCCTGTGAGAGCCGCGGCCGAGTCGTAAAGAAAGGCCAGTACCGCCTCACGCGCGGTACTGGCTTCACGAAATCGATTCCATACCAGGCCGTCGAAGGTCCGAAAATAGAACTGCAGCGCTTCCACATACAACTCGTCCTTCGAACCAAAGGCAGCGTAGAGGCTTTTCGTCCCGATCCCCAAAGCCTCGGTCAGATCAGAGATCGACGTCGCCTCGTACCCTTTCGACCAAAACAGCCTCGTGGCCTGATCCAACGCCATCTCACGATCGAAGGTTCGCGGTCGGCCGCGGCTTCGCGCGGTTAGCGCAACTTCATTATTTGGAGTCAGCTTCTTTTTTTGCATCGATCGCTGCATAAATTGATTGACCTTGGTTTGTCGAGTCTATACGATTTCCACAACGATCACTGCATAAAAGGAACTGCTAATGATTGATCTGAGAGGAAAGCGTGCCCTGGTCACCGGGGGGGCGCGAGGAATTGGGGCGGCAATCGCGCTAAAACTGGCCGAAAACGGAGCCGACGTGGCTTTCACCTACCAGCGCTCAACCGACCGGGCGAAGGCGGTGGCGAAATCCATCGAAGATCAGGGACGCCGCGCACTTGCTATTCAAGCCGACAGCGCTGACCCCGAGGCCATTGAGAGAGCCGTGAGCGATGCCGTCGAAGCGCTTGGTGGACTCGATATCCTCGTCAACAGCGCAGCTATTGGCATTAGCGGAATGATCGCCGAGGTCAAGCTTGACGATTTTCAGGCGATGATGGATGTCAATGTGCGCGCGCCTGTGCTGTTTGCAAAGGCGGTCATCCCACATCTCGGTTCAGGCGGCCGCATCATCTCGCTCGGTTCGAGTTTGGCTGAGCGGGTTCCCTTTCCCGGCGTGACGGCCTACGCGATGTCCAAGTCGGCGCTTCTTTCCTTCACTCGTGGTCTTTCACGTGAACTTGGCCCGAAAGGTATCACCGTGAACCTCATCCTGCCGGGATCGACCGACACAGAAATGAATCCCGCGAGTGGCCCCTCCGCCGACTTCCAGCGCAGCCTGACGGCCTTGGGCCGTTATGGCGAACCGCATGAGGTCGCCAGCGCAGTAGTCTTTCTGGCCAGTTCCGCAGCGAGCGTAATCACGGGTGCAATCTTGGCCGCCGATGGGGGCGCAATCGCCTGAGCCTTACGATACGCCCGCTTGGCTCGTTTCCTGGCGAGGCGAAGCGGATGGGATCAGTGCGACGAAAGTGGGTGCCAGTACGTCTGGGGCCATGCCTTCCAACTGGTCTTGTACTTTCAGCGCACGCCGAACAGCAACGCGAGGCGGTCCGGACATTGATGACCGAGCGCGATGGGTATCACCCAGGCTTGCGGGCTGGTAGAGATTTCGCGGTCGCTGTTCCGATACGAGTGCGCCGAACCGGCGATGAACAGGCACTGATGGCGCGGATGGCGGTTATCGCAGCGCAGAAGCGTCGCTCCGGCTAGCGACGTATTCTCGTCTGCAGGTTGGTGATCAATAGCCGCACTATTGTCCGCCAACTGCTCTGACGGAATTAAGATAGGAAAGACACATTAGAACTAATTGTCCATGCACAGCGCGACTCTGCGCATCGGGCGGGTTGCGCTCAAATACGCTGCGGACAGTGCCGAAAATCACGCTCAAGAGCGTCAGATTGACGGTTTGCAGATCGGTGAAGGCCGCGTCAGATGCACTGGCGAACATCGCCGCAGTCACGGCATCGACATGGTGAGCAAACCCCTCAATCACCTGCTCGTTATCAATCTCCGCCACTGATCGATACAAAGCCCTGGTCACGTCGGGACGTTCCGTCTTGGCTTGCCAATAGGTTGTCACCAATGCTTCGACCATCTGGCGGATCGGTCGGCCATGGTGTGCCCGGCAGGCGTCCTCGATTTTTCCCGCCAGTGCTTCCAGATAGTGTTCGTTCAAGGCATAGAACAATGCCTGCTTGTGAGGAAAGTACTGGTATAGCGTGCCTACGGAAACGCCTGCCCGTTCTGCCACGCGCGTGGTCGTCAGTCGACGGGGGCCATCAACCAGCAAAACCTGAATGGTCGCCTCGAAAATCGCTTCCAGCGTCGCCGTCGCTCGCGCCTGAATCGGCTTTTTACGGGGACTTAGGTGAGCAGGCGGGTTCACTGCCATATGCGAATTCTCAAACTGAACAATCGTTCATATCCTACTCCTTTCCCCAACCTGGATCGAAAGGAACGACTCATGGCTAACAGCAACCGTGTCGCGCTTGTTACTGGCGCGAACAAAGGCATAGGTTTGGCAATCGCGCGTCGGCTTGCACAGGCTGGCGTCCACGTCATCGTCGGCGCTCGGGACGAGCGGCGCGGGCACACGGCAGCGGAGCAATTGATAGCGCAAGGTCTGAGCGCCCAGTCCGTACATCTCGATCTCGACGATTGGAAAAGCATTACTGATGCGGCAGCGACCATTGATGCAGAACACGGAGCGCTCGACATTCTCGTCAACAATGCCGGCATTTTCGATTTCGCTGATGCTCCGCCCAGCAAGGCATCGCTCGAAGCTGTCCGCCGGGTAATCGATATCAACTTTCTTGGTACGCTCGCAGTAACTCAAGCCATGCTGCCCTTGCTGCGCAAGGCTCACTCGGCGAGGATCGTGAATCTATCCAGCTCGCTTGGTTCCCTGACCTTGAACGGCGATCCCGCCTCGACCTACTATTCTCAACGGTTTATCGGATACAACGCCTCCAAAGCAGCGCTGAACATGCTGACGGTCCAACTCCATGAGGAACTGCGCGACACGGGAATTGCGGTCAATTCGGTAAGCCCCGGGTTCGTGAAGACCGACTTGACAGGCTATGGAACCATGACCCCGGAAGAAGGCGCGAAACTGCCTGTCAAGTACGCATTGCTCGGGGAGGACGCTATTTCCGGTAAATTCGTGGAACCAGATGGCGAGACGCCTTGGTAACCGGATTGACGTGGGAAATTGCGGAAGCCTGCTGAAAAGAAGATCAGGATATTTGGATTGATTTATAGTCAGGCTTCACAGCAACGTAGGTCAAGGGGCACCTTCTTTCTCACGTTAATTGCACGACGCACGGACTCGCGGGAGAGGCAAGTGGCGCTTCTTCTTCGATAGTGTTCACGTGTCCACCTATTCAAGTGGATACGATGCTCCCAAGACCCTCAACACAACTCAAGACGGGATGGCCGTGCGCTTACGCCGGAAGCCACCTGCCATTTGATGGTCGTTTTGGAGGTCGCAGAAAAACAAAACCCCGCAGAGCCTTGACTCTGCGGGGTTCCACCACCATTTCTGGCGGAGAAGGAGAATTCTAACTCGTCAGTCAATCACGCCGAGCCATTGAAACTATCTTTCTGCATATCGGTATGGCGGGTTCTCGACAGCGCAACGACATTGTCGTCCTACACCACGCGGATCGAATGTTGCGCGAGGCTTTTCTTTGATCCAGCGATCTACCATATCCGCCCACGCCTGAAGCATCGTTCTTCGCTGATCCGCATATTCCGCTTTGTTGTAGATCGCACGTACACCACGCTGTTCGTGCGCAAGGCATTTCTCTATCCAGTCTGTGTTGAATCCCGCTTCGTGCAACAGCGTGCTCGCCGTGCGACGTAGGTCGTGCACGGTGAATGCTTCAAACTCATCGCCCCTGTCATTGACCAGTTTCACCGTGCTATCGATCACCCGATTCAGGGTCGCCGCGCTGATCGGAGAGGCAGTCTCATATCTTCCTGGGTGCAGGTACAAGCTGGCCCCAAAGCAGGTCTTGAACGCCACGAGGATCTCCAACGCCTGTTCGCTCAAGTAGACTCGATGAGGCCGCCCAGCCTTCATTCGCTCTTTAGGGATGGTCCAGGTTGCAGCCTCAAAATCAACCTCGTTCCATGTGGCGTCGATAAATTCCGATTTACGAACAAGCGTCAGCAGCATGAACTTGACTGCGAGACGTAACGTCGACATGGTGGCTACCTGCTCAAGGGCATTGAAGAAGACATGAATCTCTTCCGGGTTCAGTGCCCTGTCTCGCGCTTTGAATGTAGCGATCGCACTGGGCCTGATGGACGCAGCCGGATTGTCGACCTTGATTCCCCTCGCCTGCACGAAGCGAAATACCTGCAGCACGATTTCCCTTGCGTGGATCGCCTGAGCGGCGGCACCACGCGCCTTGATCTTCTCGCAACGCGCCATCAGTCGAGCCGGCGTAATTTCCTCCAGCTTCAACTTGCCAAATTCCGACGCGAGATTGCGCTCGTATACGGACTTGCGCATAGAGCGCGTTGAATCGGCCAGAGCGGCTTCTGCGAAATACTTCTCCGCCCAGTTTCCAAACGTGAAGGCGTCGTTGGCTTGCACCCGCTTTTCGACTTTCGAGCGCGAGGGGCTGTTTCCTTGCTGGATTTCCCTGCGAGCTTGGGCAAGTAAAAGCCGGGCTTCCGCGAGGCTGACCGACATACCAAAACTTAACTGGTCCGCTTCACGCAGCTTCCGGGCCGATACTTGCGGGTCATACCGGCCAATAACCAAGGTTTCTCGGCGGCCATTGACTCGATAGTCGTACCGAAAACTCATTCCACCAGAAGGCATTACCGCGACGTACAGCCCTTGCTGGTCAGCCACCTTGTAGATTTTTTCGTCGGGTTTTAGCGCCCGTAGTTGCATATCGGTGAGCATACAGCCTCCTCGAACGTATACCGTCAACCGATACCGTCACAGCAGTTTGACGGTATCGGGCAAGGCCGTCCGAGGAGGGAATATCGATACCGTCAACAGTACCGACACCCCCGCCTGGCATTGCCCGGATCACCGCGGATCACACCGGACAATAACCTCATGTTTTTAAAAGGAAAAACACGAAAAACCGGAGCTCCCGGAACGACTTGGGAGCAGTTTAGGTCACTCCCACTCGATCGTCGCCGGCGGCTTCCCCGAGATGTCGTACACGACGCGATTAATCCCGCGCACTTCATTAATGATCCGGTTCGACACATGCCCCAGCAACTCATGCGGCAGATGCGCCCAATGCGCCGTCATGAAATCAAGCGTCTGCACCGCGCGCAGCGCGACCACATACTCGTAAGTGCGGCCATCGCCCATCACGCCCACGCTCTTCACCGGCAGAAACACCGCGAACGCCTGGCTCGTGAGGTCGTACCACGACTTGCCGGTTTCCTTGTCGACGGTGTTGCGCAGCGTTTCGATGAAAATCGCGTCGGCGCGGCGCAGCAGGTCCGCGAACTCGCGCTTCACTTCGCCGAGAATCCGCACTCCCAAGCCGGGGCCCGGGAACGGATGGCGATACACCATGCCATGCGGCAAGCCCAGCGCCACGCCCAGCTCGCGCACTTCGTCCTTGAACAGTTCGCGCAGCGGTTCGAGCAGCTTGAGATTCAGCGTTTCGGGCAATCCGCCCACGTTGTGATGGCTTTTGATTGTGTGCGCGGCCTTCTTGCCCTTGCCCGCCGACTCAATCACGTCCGGGTAGATCGTGCCTTGCGCAAGCCACTTCGCATCTGTCAGCTTGCCGGCTTCCGCCTGGAACACCTCCACGAATTCCGCGCCGATGATCTTGCGCTTCGCCTCGGGGTCGGTCACGCCCGCGAGCTTCGACATGAACGCCGCGCTCGCGTCGACATGAATCACCTTCACGCCGAGGTTGTCCGCGAACATCGACATCACCTGCTCGGCCTCGTTCAGGCGCAGCAGACCATGATCGACGAACACGCAAGTCAGTTGATCGCCGATCGCGCGGTGCAGCAGCGCCGCCGCCACCGACGAATCCACGCCGCCCGACAAGCCCAGAATCACGTGTTCCTCGCCGACCTGCCTGCGGATGTTCTCGACGGCTTCCTCGATGTAGTGACCCATTTCCCAGTCGGCCTTCGCGCCGCAAATGCCCAGCACGAAGCGCTCGAGCATCGCGCGGCCTTGCACCGTGTGCGTGACTTCCGGGTGCCATTGCAGACCGTAGAAGTGGCGCGACTCGTCGGCCATCGCCGCGATCGGGCACGATTCCGTCGATGCCATCAACTGAAAGCCGGGCGGCATTTCCGTCACCTTGTCGCCGTGGCTCATCCACACCTTGAGCATGCCGTGGCCTTCGCTCGTGCGAAAATCTTCGATGTCCTTGAGGAAGCTCGTGTGGTTGCGCGCTCGCACTTCGGCGTAACCGAATTCGCGCAGATGGCCGCCGTCGACCTTGCCGCCCAGTTGCTCGGCCATCGTCTGCATGCCGTAACAGATGCCGAGCACGGGCACGCCCAGTTCGAACACGGCTTGCGGTGCGCGCGGCGTGTCGAGGTCGGTGACCGAGTTCGGACCGCCCGAGAGAATGATGCCCTTCGGCGCGAATTCGCGAACGAAAGCGTCACTGACGTCGTACGGATGAATTTCCGAGTAGACGTGGGCTTCGCGCACGCGGCGCGCGATGAGCTGGGTGACTTGCGAGCCGAAGTCGAGAATCAGGATTTTGTCGTGCATGGCTGCGGACGAGACCTATAAAGAACGGATACAGAAAGCCGCGCGGTGATCACCGCGCGGCGTGAATTCATCGGAACCGAGGGCAAAGCTGCTGGACGAAACCGCCCGGTGACGGCGTTGCGCATTGGCGCGTTGTGCGAAGCATTGCTGCGGGCACGTGCAGGCGGGCACACCAAGGCTGACGACGCGAGAGCCGGTTCGGCACGCGCTAACCACGCAGCGGCGGCCTCGGTGCATCGGCAGCCTCGTCGCGCGCGGCAAGGCGCGACGCTTCGGCTTGCGCCGTGCCGGACGGCGGCGTGACGACCGGCTCGACGGGCGTCGTAGCTGCCGAACCCGAAGCGACGGGATCGACTGGCGTAACCCGCGTTGCCGCCGGCTCGACCGCCGTCTGCGCATCGCGCGTCTTACTCCACGGCATCGCGCGCAGAAAACCGGGCCTGGCGTACGCCACCGGTTCGTCGCGCCGCGCCTTCGCCAGTTCACGCGCTTCGCGCTCCTGCGCGGCGGCTTGCGCCGCCAGCACCCGTTCGCGCTTGCGCACCGCGCCCGCGAGCCGCGCGCCGCCGAAGCCCAGCACGATCAGCCATACGCCTACCGCACCGGCCGCGAGCTGGCCCAGCGTGGTGAGCTGCGGCATGTGCAGCCCGATCAGCCACACCAGCATCAGCACGCCCGCGATCCAGTTCACGTGCCCCACGGCCCGGGCGACGGGCACGGTCATCGCGCCGTCGAACGCCGCGCGCAGCGCGAGCCACGCCAGACCGAGCAGAGCGACGCCGAACGCCTGCCCAACGAGCGCCGGCTGCGCCTGCACGAGTTGCAGCGCGTTGTAGAGCAAGGTCCAGGGCGTGAGAACGAACAGCACGCCAAAACCCAGCAGCGTCAACGCATCGACAATCAGCAGCACGCGCAGCAGCGGCTTCATCGTGTGTTAGTCCACGTGGTAGTTGGGCGCTTCCTTCGTGATCTGCACGTCGTGAACGTGCGATTCGTTCAGACCGGCGCCGGTGATCTGCACGAACTCAGCCTTGTCATGCAGTTCTTCGATCGTGCGGCAACCGCAGTAGCCCATGGAGGCGCGCACGCCGCCGATCAGCTGGAACAGGATGGCGTTGATCGGGCCCTTGTAGGCCACGCGGCCTTCGATGCCTTCCGGCACGAGCTTGTCGATATTCGCCGAGTTGTCCTGGAAGTAGCGGTCCGCCGCGCCGTCCTTCATGGCGCCGACCGAACCCATGCCGCGATACGACTTGTACTGGCGGCCCTGGTACAGGAACACGTCGCCCGGCGACTCCTCGGTGCCCGCGAACATGCTGCCCATCATCACGGCGTTCGCGCCGGCTGCCAGCGCCTTCGAAACGTCGCCCGAATAGCGCACGCCGCCGTCGGCGATGCACGGCACGCCCGTACCCTTGAGCGCTTCCGAGACATTGGAGATCGCGCTGATCTGCGGCACGCCCACGCCTGCCACGATACGCGTCGTGCAGATCGAGCCGGGGCCGATACCGACCTTCACGCCGTCCGCGCCGTATTCGACGAGCGCGCGCGCAGCGTCGGCCGTGGCGATGTTGCCGCCGATCACCTCGACGTGCGGGAAGTTCTTCTTGACCCAGCGAACGCGTTCGAGCACGCCCTGGCTGTGGCCGTGCGCCGTATCCACGACGATCACGTCCACGCCCGCCTGCACCAGCAGTTCGACGCGCTCCTCGTTGTCCGGACCCACGCCGACGGCCGCGCCCGCGCGCAGCTTGCCATGCTCGTCCTTGCAGGCGGCCGGGTGCTCGGTCTGCTTGGTGATGTCCTTCACGGTCATGAGGCCGCGCAGCTCGAATGCGTCGTTGACCACCAGCACGCGCTCGAGGCGGTGGCTGTGCATGAGCGACTTGGCTTCGGCGAGCGGCGTGCCTTCCTTCACGGTGACGAGGCGCTCGCGCGGCGTCATGATCGAGCGCACCGGCTCGTCCAGACGCGTTTCGAAACGCAGGTCGCGGTTCGTGACGATACCGACGAGTTGAGCGCCTTCCACGACCGGGAAGCCCGAAATGCCATGCTGTTGCGAAAGCGCGATCACGTCGGCGACTTTCATTTGCGGCGGCACCGTGATCGGATCGCGCACCACGCCCGACTCGAAACGCTTCACCTTCGCGACTTCACGCGCCTGCTCGGCCGGCGTGAGATTCTTGTGAATGATACCGACGCCGCCCTGCTGCGCCATGGCAATCGCCAGACGGCCTTCCGTGACGGTGTCCATCGCGGCCGACACGAGCGGAATATTCAGGGAGATATTGCGGGTCAGCCGGGTTTTCAGGCTGGTGTCGCGCGGGAGAACGTCGGAGAAGGCGGGGACGAGGAGCACGTCATCGAACGTGAGTGCTTTCTGGATCAGACGCATGGCAAATCCTATAGGCGCAAAAGCAGATTATACGCGATAGCGCCCTGGAAATCATCAGTGCGAACAGGAGCTTAGCGCCGATTTCGAGACAATCTGGCCATGGTTCGGCCGCGCTTTGACCGCGCTTCGACCGCAATTTGGCCGCGATTTGGCTGGCGCTCGCAGGCCGCTTTCCAGAGCAGCGGGCATGGCGCGTGCAACGCGTCCGACCCGATTTCGCGAAAATGCTCCTTTCGCAGTCATGGCCGCGGTCGCATGCAGGATTGAACAAGACGGCCGCGCCACGCCCGCCTTAAGCTGCAAGTCATCGTTATTTGCCTATGGCTTCGGGGGTTCATCGCTATGCAGCGTGGTGTGTTGTACGGCGTGCTCGCCGGCGCGTTATGGGGCACCGTGTTCGTCGTGCCTCGCCAACTGGCGGAGTTTTCCCCGCTGCTGCTCAGTTCGGGGCGCTACGTGATGTACGGCCTGGTTTCGCTCGCCGCGCTCGTGCCGATGCTGCGCCGCGTCTGGCCGCGTCTCACGCGCGCCGATCTCGTCGCGCTCGTCAAGCTCGCGCTGATGGGCAACGTGCTCTATTACCTGTTTCTCGCGAGCGCCATTCATCTCGTCGGCATCGCGCCCGCTTCGCTGATCGTCGGCGTGCTCCCTGTCACCGTCACGCTGCTCGGCCGGCGCGACCACGGCGCCGTGCCGCTCGCGCGCCTCGTCTGGCCGCTCGCGATGATTGCGGCCGGCATTGTTTGCATCAACGTCGATGTCTTTACCGCCAGCGGCAACGCCGCCAGCCACGCGAGCGTGCTCACGCGCATCGCGGGCCTGGGCTGCGCGGTGGGAGCGCTCGTCTGCTGGACCTGGTTCGCCGTCGAAAACGCGCGCTATCTGCATCGCAACGCGCACTTCAGCGGCAACGAATGGTCGGTGCTGTGGGGCGTGGTGACGGGCGCGCTCGGCGGCGTGCTTTGGCTCGCCGTTCTCGCGCTCCCTTCGGGCTGGGTGCAGGACGCCGTGCCCGCCGCGCGCTGGACGACCTTCTGGCAACTCAACCTCGTGCTCGCGATCGGTGCGTCGTGGCTCGGCAACGGTCTTTGGAACGCCGCGGCCAAGCGCCTGCCGCTCACGCTTTCGGGCCAGATGATCGTGTTCGAGACGCTATTCGCCCTGCTCTACGGCTTCCTGTACGACCACCGGCTGCCGCGCGCGCTGGAAATGGCGGCCATCGCGCTGCTGGTCGCCGGCGTGAGCGGGTCGGTGCGTCAGCACGCCGGCGGCCCGCAAGACACGGCGCACGGCGACGGCATCGTTCCCGGCGACGAACCGCCCGCCATCGACGATAAAACGGGGCACGATAAAACGCCGGAGCATGGGAACGAGGCTTGCGCCGCTATGCGTCATGACTGCGCGCGCCGCAGCCATTCGGCTTCCTGAACGTCATTGCCACGCCGAGAGCCGGGAACCTGAGAGCCCGCAGCGCCTTCCCTAAAGGCCGAATGGGCGGACAGCACGCGCTGCCCGCCCGTTACGTTTCACCTTGGCGGCAGAAAAGTCGGCAAAGTCGGCTTGAAAATGCTGCCTGATGTGCCAATTAACGTGTTACTAAGGTGCCAACTAACGTGCTACTAAGGGTGCCTTAGCGCGAATCCTTGTTTTGCCACTTGCGCCCTTCGACCGACCCTTCCCTGCGGGTTTTGTCCACGCGGCGCTGGCGCGCAGTTTTCGGATCGACGATCAGGGGACGATAAATTTCCACGCGGTCGTGGTCCGCGAGCGCCGTGTCGAGCGGCTTGAGCTTGCCGTACACGCCCACCTTGAGTCTCGCGAGATCAATCTCGGGGTGACGCGCCAGAATGCCGCTTGCCTCGATAGCCTGTTGCACCGTCGCGCCTTCGGGCAGCGACACGGAAATCAGCGTCTGCGCGTCGGGCAACGCGTAGCAGACGTCGACGCAAAGCTGCGCGCTCATGGCTTGCCGTAGCGCTGATCGGCGCGCTTCACGAAGGAATCGACGAACGTGTTCGCGATGTGATGGAACACCGGCCCGATGATTTTTTCGAGGATGATGTTGGCGAATTCATAATGCAACGCGAACTCGATCTTGCAGGCATCGGCGCGCAACGGCGTGAAGCGCCAGTAGCCCGTGAACTTGCGGAACGGGCCGTCGGCGAACTCCATGTCGATGCGCTCCGGCCGTTTTTGCGTGTTGCGAGTGGCAAAGTGCTGCTTGATGCCCTTGAAGTTGATGTCGATCTTCGCCTCCATGCCGTTTTCGTCCTGGCGGCGAATTTCGATGCCGCCGCACCAGGGCAGAAAGTTGGGGTAGTCGGCCACGTCGGTGACGAGGTCGAACATCTGTTCCGCCGAGTGGCGAATCAACACGGTTTTCTGGACATCCGCCATAGATTGCGCAAAGCGTGGCAAGGGTGAAAGCGCGGCGGGCTTTCGCGAGCCCACTTTGCTAAAATCGTAATTTTAAACGAGTTGGGCGTTTCCCATTTTCCTATGAGCATCATCGACAACAGAAAAGCCTTCTTCGATTACTTCATCGAAGAACGCCACGAGGCAGGGCTCGTGCTCGAAGGGTGGGAGGTCAAGGCCATGCGCGCCGGGCGGGCGAACATCAAGGAGAGCTACGTCATCATCAAGGACGGCGAGCTTTACCTGATCGGCACGCACATCAGCCCGTTGCCCGAAGCCTCGACGCACATCCAGCCCGATCCCACGCGCACTCGCAAGCTGATGCTGCACCGCGAGGAAATCGACAAGCTGATCGGCAAGGTCGAGCAGCGCGGCTTCACGCTCGTGCCGCTGAATTTCCATTACAAGGGCGGCCGCGTGAAGTGCGAAATCGGCCTCGCCAAGGGCAAGAAGCTGCACGACAAGCGCGAAACCGAGAAACAGCGCGACTGGCAGCGCGAAAAGGCGCGCCTGATGCGCTCGCCGACCTGATCTTCCGCTTTCTCCGTGGAAAACCAACGGGCCGCGTTTGCGGCCCGTTTTGCGTTCTGCACCGCACCTACGTTGCCGCGCGGCTCGCTCAGGCGCCGCGGAGAGGCGAAGGCGGCGGCGCGCTGATCTGCCCTTCGGTCATGCCCGCGCGGTTCACGATCGTCATTGCAGACGCGATCAGCGAACTCATGTCGCTGAGATTGCCGGGCACGATGAGCGTGTTGCCCTGTTTGGCGAGATTCGAGAACGCGTTGACGTACTGTTCCGCCACCTTGAGGTTGACGGCATCCATGCCGCCTTGCGCCTGGATCGACGCGCCGATCTTCTGGATGGCCTGCGCGTTCGCCTCGGCCACGGCAAGAATGGCGGCGGCCTGGCCCTGCGCCTGATTAATGGCCGCCTGGCGCTCGCCCTCGGACTTCTGAATGGCCGCCTCGCGCGAACCTGCGGCCAGATTGATCTGTTCCTGCTTGCGGCCTTCGGACGCGGCGATCAGCGCGCGCTTCTCGCGCTCGGCCGTGATCTGCGCCTGCATGGCGTGCAGGATTTCCTTCGGCGGCGTGAGATCCTTGATCTCGTAGCGCAACACCTTCACGCCCCAGTTCGACGCCGCCTCGTCGAGCGAGGAAACCACGCTATGGTTGATGAAGTCGCGCTCCTCGAAGGTCTTGTCGAGTTCGAGCTTGCCGATCACCGAGCGCAGCGTGGTTTGCGAAAGCTGCGTGATCGCGAACACGAAATTGCTCGAACCATACGACGCCTTCATCGGGTCCGTCACCTGGAAGTACAGCACGCCGTCCACCTGGAGCTGCGTGTTGTCGCGCGTGATGCAAACCTGGCTCGGCACGTCGAGCGGAATTTCCTTGAGCACGTGCTTGTACGCCACGCGGTCGATGAACGGCAGCACGATCGAGAGCCCCGGCGTGAGCGTCGCGTGATAGCGCCCGAGCCGCTCCAGCACCCACGCGTGCTGCTGCGGCACGATCTTGATGGTCCGCGCGATCAGCACGACGACAATCACAAGCAAAATCAGGCCGACGACTGGGACTTGCATGCGGAACCTCCGTTCGCTTCGAAATGAGCAGGAATAGATAGTGAGGACAGTTTTCAGGCGTGATTCGCGGCATGTCCCGCGCCGGCGCGCCGCTCGCGCCTTGCGGCGAGCACGAGGCAATTGCCGCGTACGGCCGTGATTTCGTAGAGCGGCGCGTTTTCGGGTTCGCCGGGCGCGAGTTCGACGTCCCATTCGGCGCCGCGATACATCGTGCGCGCGCGGCCGTCATGCCACGCCGCCACCGTGAGCGTTTCGCCAATGTCGAGATTCACGCCCGGATCGGTCGAGGCGTCCGTGATGCGCCGTCGCCGTCCAAACCGCGAACGCCGCAGCGCGATCACCGCCACCAGCGCAACCACCGCCGCGACGATCAATTGCAGATCGACCGGCGCGCCCAGTGCGAACGCGGCCACGCCGGCGAGAAAACCGAGCGCGATCATCAAGAGGTAAAACGTGCCCGTCATCAATTCGGCGACGATGAGCACACCCGCGCCTATCCACCAGAACAATCCATGCGGACCCACGACGACCTCCTGTACGAAAACGCCCGGTAAACGAAAACACCCCGGAATGACCGGGGTGTTATAGCACGAAGCCGACGCTCTATTCCCTTGCGCGCGAAGCACACCGGAAGCGCGTCAAACTTCCGGTACGGCTAGGACTTGCGCCCTCGCGCCTCTTTGCGCTCGTGCCGCGCTTACTTCGCCTGCGACTTCGCCAGCGCCTGCCACGTCTCGACGATCGTGTCCGGGTTCAGCGACATCGAAGCAATGCCTTCTTCCGCGAGCCAGCGCGCGAAGTCCGGGTGATCGGACGGGCCCTGGCCGCAGATGCCGACGTACTTGTTCAGGCGCAGGCAGGTTTCGATCGCGCGCTTGAGCATGAATTTCACGGCCGGATCGCGCTCGTCGAAGTCGGCGGCCAGCAGCTCCATGCCCGAGTCCCGGTCGAGGCCGAGCGTGAGCTGCGTGAGGTCGTTCGAGCCGATCGAGAAACCGTCGAAGTACTCCAGGAATTCTTCGGCGAGAATCGCGTTAGACGGCACTTCGCACATCATGATGAGCTTGAGGTCGTTCACGCCGCGCTTGAGGCCGAACTTCTCGAGCAGACCGACCACGCGCTCCGCCTGCTTGAGCGTGCGCACGAACGGCACCATGATCTCGACGTTCGAAAGACCCATTTCTTCACGCACGCGCTTGAGCGCCAGGCATTCCATTTCGAACGCCTGCGCAAAGTCCTCGGCGATATAACGCGAAGCGCCGCGGAAACCCAGCATCGGGTTTTCTTCGTCCGGCTCGTAGCGCGAACCGCCAATCAGCTTCTTGTACTCGTTCGACTTGAAGTCCGAGAGACGCACGATCACCGGCTTCGGATAGAACGCAGCCGCGATCGTAGCGATGCCTTCCGTGAGCTTGTCGACATAGAACGCGCGCGGCGAGGCATGACCGCGCGCCACGCTTTCCACGGCCTTCTTCAGATCGGCGTCGACGTTCGGATATTCGAGAATCGCCTTCGGATGCACGCCGATGTTGTTGTTGATGATGAACTCGAGACGCGCGAGGCCAACACCGGCATTCGGCAATTGCGAGAAGTCGAAGGCGAGCTGCGGATTGCCCACGTTCATCATGATCTTCACGGGAATGGCCGGAAGCTCGCCGCGCTGCACTTCGCTGACTTCGGTTTCGAGCAGACCGTCGTAAATACGGCCTTCGTCGCCTTCCGCGCACGACACGGTCACGAGCGAGCCGTCCTTCAGCATGTCGGTCGCGTCGCCGCAACCCACGACTGCCGGCACGCCCAGCTCGCGCGCGATGATCGCCGCGTGGCAGGTGCGGCCGCCACGGTTCGTGACGATTGCCGACGCCCGCTTCATCACCGGCTCCCAATTCGGGTCGGTCATGTCGGCGACCAGCACGTCGCCCGGCTGCACGCGCTCCATTTCCGACGGATCGTGAATCACCTTGACGCGGCCCGCACCGATCTTCTGGCCGATCGCGCGGCCCGTGGCGAGCACCTGCGACTGGCCCTTGAGCTTGAAGCGCTGCTCGACCTTGCCCGCCGCCTGGCTCTTCACGGTTTCCGGGCGCGCCTGGAGAATGAAGATCTTGCCATCGAGGCCGTCCTTGCCCCACTCGATGTCCATCGGACGCTGGTAGTGCTTTTCGATGATGACGGCGTATTTGGCCAGTTCGATCACGTCTTCGTCGGTGATCGAGAATCGGTTGCGCTGTTCGTGCGAAACGTCCACCGTCTTCACGCGGCCAGGCTCGCCCGGCTGCGTGAATTCCATCTTGATGAGCTTCGAGCCGATCGAGCGGCGGATGATCGGCGCCTTGCCCTGGGCGAGCGTGGTCTTGAAAACGTAGAACTCGTCGGGGTTCACGGCGCCCTGCACGACAGTCTCGCCGAGGCCATAGCTCGACGTGATGAACACGGCATCCTTGAAGCCCGATTCCGTGTCCAGCGTGAACATCACGCCCGCCGCGCCACGGTCCGAACGGACCATGCGCTGTACGCCCGCCGAGAGCGCGACTTCGGCGTGGGTGAAGCCCTTGTGGACGCGATAGGAGATGGCGCGGTCGTTGTAGAGCGACGCGAACACGTGCTTGAGTCGATCGAGCACGTCTTCGATGCCGACCACGTTCAGGTAGCTTTCCTGCTGACCGGCAAACGAGGCGTCGGGCAGGTCTTCCGCCGTCGCCGACGAACGCACGGCGAACGACAGCTCGGACGGCGAGCCGTTTTGCAGCGTTTCGAAGCCGGCGCGGATGTCCGCTTCGAGCTTAGGCTGCAACGGCGCGTCGACGATCCATTGACGGATTTCCTTGCCCGCTTCGGCCAACGCCTTGACGTCGTCGACGTCGAGCGTTTCCAGGCGAGCGGCGATCCGTTCGGTCAGGTCGTTATGTTTCAGGAAGTCGCGGAAAGCGAGCGCCGTCGTCGCGAAACCCGTGGGCACACGCACGCCGGCCTCAGCCAACTGGCTGATCATCTCGCCGAGCGAGGCGTTCTTGCCGCCCACGATCTCGACATCGGTCATCCGCAACTGCTCGAAAGGCACTACATAAGCCTGATCCTTGGCAACGGTGTTAGTCATACAAGCCCCTAAGTGTGAAAAAAATTCACGATTGCGCAAGTGGGCTCGAACGCGGGCCGCTCATTGGAAACGGCTTCGCGTCTTGCGCAACCTGTTGGAGAAGCAATCGCCCAGCCGGTCAGCCAAAAGCCGGTTGAACGGAAAAGCGCGAAAATGCGCTCGATTGCGAGAATTTAGATCGAATCGCTGCGAATTAACGCCAGAATGCGCCACGATGGGCGCCCGTTTGGCGCGGTTGCACTGCAATTGCTTATCCAACAGGTTGCCGCTATTCTACCGTGCCGACCGCGAGTTTGTGCCAGTCGGCGAGAATTGCGTCCCGCAGGCAGCCGCGGGCGTTGTTCGGGCCAACGCGCCCGTCCCTGAGCGGCTTAGCAGCTCACGTACCCAGCCTCATCCGATGCCGCCCACCGTATTCATCGTTTCCGACGGTACCGGGATCACTGCCGAAACCTTCGCGCATTCGATCCTCTCCCAGTTCGACCAGAAATTCCGTCTCGTGCGCGTGCCGTTCGTCGATTCCAGCGACAAGGCCTACGCGACGGCCGAAAAGATCAACGAAGCCGCCGTGCAGGAAGGCCGCCGCCCGATCGTGTTCACGACGCTCGTGGACAGCAATTCGAACGAGATCGTCAAGCGCGCGAACGCGCTCGTGCTCGACATGTTCCAGACCTTCGTCGAGCCGCTCGAACAGGAGCTGGAGCTGAAGTCGAGCCACGCGATGGGCCGCGGCCACCAGAACGCGGACACCGACGAATACAAGAACCGGATCGAGGCCATCAACTTCTCGCTTGCGCACGACGACGGCCAGTCGGACCGCAATCTCGCCGACGCCGACGTGATTCTCGTGGGCGTGTCGCGCAGCGGCAAAACGCCGACCAGCCTTTATCTGGCCATGCAGTACGGCGTGAAGGCCGCGAACTATCCGCTCATTCCCGACGACTTCGAGCGCGGCAAGTTGCCGAATTCGCTGCTCGCGCATCGCGGGAAGATTTTCGGGCTCTCGATCGATCCGCAGCGCCTGACCGAGATTCGCAACGAGCGGCGTCCGGGCAGCAAGTACGCGGCGCTCGAAAACTGCCGCTACGAAGTGAACGAAGCCGAAGCCATGATGCGCCGCGAAGGCATCAAGTGGCTTTCGTCGACGCACAAGTCGATCGAGGAAATCGCCACGACGATCCTTCAGGAAATTCGCATCGACAAGCCTTCGTATTGAAGCGCGCCCATTGCGCGGCACACGTCAAAAAAAGCCCGCATACGCGGGCTTTTTCATGGCGAACGCCTGAACGCGACGCTCAGCGCCGCCGCTGCTGGCGGCATTGTTCGAACACGCAAACGGCCGCCGCCGCCGCGACATTGAGCGACTCCATGCCGCCCGGCTGCGGAATCGTCACGCGCAACGCCGCCGCGTCGCGCCATACCTGCGACACGCCCGCGCCCTCGTTGCCGAACACCCACGCGAGCGGGCCGGCAAGATCGCTTTCGTCGATGGCCTGAGCGCCGTGCGAATCGGTGATGACGACGGGCACGGCGAGCAGGTCGATCAGCGTTTGCGGCTCGACGTTCTCGAAGACTTGCAGCAGAAAGTGCGCGCCCATTGCCGAGCGCAGCACCTTCGACGACCACGCGTAAGCGGTGCCCGGCGTGCAGAACACGCGCTCGATGCCGGCCGCCGCCGCGCTGCGCAAAATCGAGCCGACATTGCCCGCGTCCTGCAAGCCGTCGAGCACGAGACAGGTCGAATGGACACGCTCGGGCAGCGTCGGCTCGGGCATCTCCACCAGTAGCAGCAAACCCGCGCCGTGAACGACATTCGATAGCTGTCCGAACAAGGTATCGGGCAGCGTGATCACGCGTCGTTCGTCCACGCGCGCGACGATCGCCTGCGCCTCTTCGTGCGCCAGCGCGCCTTCGGTCACCACGCAATACTCGGGCTGTGCGCCGCCGTCGAGCCACGCGCTCGCGAGATGAAAACCTTCGAGCAGCGCCTGATGCGCGCGCCGTTGCTGATGCGTCGAGCCGGCCAGCGCCTTCAGGCGCTTGTAGAGCGGATTGTCGCGCGAGGTAATGGCTTTCACGGGCAGGCCTGGCGTTGAATGGGTTGTCGATGGAAAGAAAAACGGCGCCGCACGAGGCAGGCGCCGGCTTATCGTGCCGCGTCCCGAAGCGGTCGGGATCGGCGCATCATGCGGGCGCGAAGGCGTCGTCGCCGAAATCCGCGGCTTCGGTCACGAGCACGGTCGCGCCCGGCATGGCGATGCCGTGCAGCGTATAGGCCTCGCGCACCGGCGCGAACGAGCGGCGGTGATGCTCGCACGGACCATGGTCGCGCAACGCGGCAAGGTGCTGTGGCGTGCCGTAGCCCGCATGCGCGTCGAAGCCGTAATGCGGAAACGTTTCGTGCAGTTCGAGCAGCATGCGGTCGCGCGTGACCTTCGCGATGATCGACGCCGCCGAAATGCTGGGCACGAGCGCGTCGCCGCCGATCACGGCTTCACTGCGCACGGTCATCACCGGACAGCGGTTGCCGTCGATCTTCGCGAGCGTGGGCGCGATGCTCAGGCCCTCCACCGCGCGCCGCATGGCCAGCATCGTCGCGTGCAGGATGTTGAGCGTGTCGATTTCCTCGACCGTCGCCGACGCCACGCACCACGCGAGCGAGCGCTCGACGATGCGCTCATAAAGCGCGTCGCGCGACCTGGCCGTGAGCAGCTTCGAATCGTTGAGGCCGCGAATCGGCCGTGCCGGGTCGAGAATCACGGCGGCCGCGACGACCGGCCCCGCGAGCGGACCGCGACCGGCTTCGTCCACGCCGCAAATCACGTCGTCGGGCGATTCGAACAGCAAGCCCGCCTGCTTCGCGAGCTTGCGGCGCGCGGCGATCTTGAGCGCGGCCTGCGACTGCGGCTTTTTGGCCGCGCGCTTCGCGGCGGGCGCATTCGTGCCCTTTTCAGCGCGCTCGCTCATGCCAGTCCCCTGCGGCTTTCGACAATGCGCGCCACCACTTCGGCCGCGCGCTCGGCTGTGTTCTGACGCAGCGCGAGATGCATCTGCGTGAACACTTCCGTGAGCGTGCGCCGGTTTGCCTCGTCGTGCAACTGCGTGAGCGTGGCGTCGGCGAGCGCTTCGGGCGTCGCGAAATGCTGGAGAATTTCGGGCACGACGAAGCGGCCCGCGAGAATGTTCGGCAGCCCGACGTACGGCAGATAGCCCTGGCGGCGCATGATCTGGCCCGTGAGCCAGGGCACCTTGTACGAGATGACCATCGGCTTCTTGAGCAGCGCCGCTTCGAGCGTCACGGTGCCGCTTTTCACGAGAATCGCGTCGGCGGCGGTCATCGCGAGCTGCGATTGACCGTCGATGATCGTGAGCGCGAGACCTTGATGCCGATTCGCCAGTTCCTGCAATTGCGCGTGGATGGCGGGCGTTGCGGCCGGCATCACGAAGCGCACCGACGGCTCGCGCTGCTGCATGATCTGCATCGCGTCGAAAAACGTCGGGCCGATCAGGCTAATCTCGGAGCGGCGGCTGCCGGGCAGCACGGCGATCACCGGGCCGCTTTCGGGCAGGCCGAGCGTGCGGCGCGCGCCGGGCACGTCGGGTTCGAGCGGAATTTCGTCGGCGAGCGGATGCCCCACGTACGACGCGGCCACGCCCGCCTTTTCCAGAATGGCCGTCTCGAACGGGAACACGCAGAGCATGTGATCGACGGCTTTCTGGATCTTCTTGATCCGGCCGCCGCGCCACGCCCAGATCGACGGACAGACGAAATGGATCGTCGGAATGCCCGCCGCGCGCAGCGCATGTTCGAGCCCGAAATTGAAGTCGGGCGCATCCACGCCGATGAAAACATCGGGCGGCTCCGCGAGCAACTGGTGCTTGAGTTCGCCGCGAATGCGCAGAATTTCGGGAATGTGCTTGAGCGCCTCGACGTAGCCGCGCACCGAGAGCTTTTCCATCGGCCAATGCGCGTCGAAACCGGCCGCCATCATGCGCGGGCCGCCGATTCCGTAATACTGCGACGTTTCCGGCAGCCGGGCCTTGAGCCCAGCAAGCAGCGAGGCCGCGAGCAGGTCGCCGGACGGCTCGCCGGCAACCATCGCGAGGCGCCGCGGACGCGTTTGCAGCGCCATCGGTCAGCGAATGATGCCGCGCTGCGACTGCTCGACGAAATCGAGCAGCGCCTTGACGGGCGCGTCGCCGTCGCCGCCCGCCTGCGCGAGTTCGGCGAGCTGCACCTTCGCCTCTTCGAGCGACAGGCTGTTCTTGTAGAGCGTGCGATACGCCGCGCGCAGCGCCGAAATGGCGTCGGCCGAGAAACCGCGGCGCCGCAGGCCTTCGACGTTGATGCCGTGCGGCACGGCCTTGTTGCCGGCCGCGATCACGAACGGCGGCACGTCCTGCACGAGCGCCGAAGCGCCGCCCACCATCGCATGCGCGCCGATGCGCACGAACTGGTGGACGCCCGTCATGCCGCCCACGATCGCGTGGTCGTCCACGATCACGTGGCCCGCGAGCTGCGCGTTGCTCGACATGATGACGTTGTTGCCGAGGCGGCAATCGTGGCCCACGTGAACGTAGGCCATGATCCAGTTGTCGTCGCCGATGATCGTCACGCCGGTGTCCTGCACCGTGCCCGTGTGCAGCGTGGTGAATTCGCGGATCGTGTTGCGGTTGCCGATCACGAGCTTCGTGGGCTCGCCCTTGTACTTCATGTCCTGCGGCCGGCCGCCGATCGACGCGTAATGGCCGATCGAATTGTCCTCGCCGAGCGTGGTGTGCCCTTCGAGCACGCTATGCGAACCGATTCTGGTTCGCGCGCCGATGGTGACGTTCGCGCCGATCACGGCATAAGGGCCGATTTCGACCGATTCGTCGACTTGCGCGCCCGGCTCGACGATCGCAGTGGGATGGATCCGGCTCATTCGTCCTTGCTCTCCGATTCTGTTACCGCCCCGCGGCGCCTCGACCCCGAGTCGCCCGGCGGCATGCGGCAGCGCTGCTTATTGCGCCGCGTCCATTTTCTTGACGGTACACATGAGTTCCGCCTCGCACGCGACGGCGCCCTCCACTTCGGCCACGGCCTTGAACTTCCAGATGCCGCGCATATAGCGCTCGAACGTGACGTTCAGGATCAACTGGTCGCCCGGCTCAACCACGCGCTTGAAACGCGCGCCGTCGATACCGACGAAGTAGTACAGCGTGTTCTCGAAATCCTGCTCCTCTTCCGAGAACGTGAGCAGCGCGGCGGTTTGCGCCAGCGCTTCGAGAATCATCACGCCGGGCATGACCGGGCGCTGCGGGAAATGGCCCGTGAAAAAGGGCTCGTTGACCGTCACGTTCTTCAACGCCTTGATGCTCTTGTGCGGCTCCAGTTCCAGCACCCGGTCGACCATGAGGAACGGGTAGCGATGCGGCAGCAACGTGAGGATCTTGTGGATGTCGAAGTTGAGTTTTTCGATGTTCATGATGGTTCTGCTCACGCAGATATGAATGCGTGTGACTGTCGATTTCGATATTCGAGGCGCCCGGCGTGCCCGATTTCTTCAAACTGGCCCGCGCTGACGCGCAGTATGCGCCACCGCGGGATTCCCGTGCATGCGGATTGGCCCGGCCACATGCTGCGTTTCGTGGCTTGCGCGCCGGGTCGGCCGATTGGGTCACCGGCACGCTCGCGTGCAGCGGCGGCTTTGCGGCGCCTTCATGCGAGGCACCGCGCACGCACATGAAACGGCACAGCGCGTCCCTGCGCCGCCTGCCGCCGAAGGAATCCGGCGGAACCGCCGACGCTCATTCGCCGTCTTGCGGCTTGTTTCCGGCTTCGGCTTCGAGCGCCTTGATGCGATCGCGCAATTTGTCGATGTTGCGCAAAAGCGCGGCGCTCTTGTTCCAGTCGGCGTGATTGACGGCCGGGAAAGCGCTCGTGTAGATGCCGGCCTTCGGCAACGACTTCGACACGCCCGACTTGGCCGTGACGATCACGTAGTCGCCCAGCGTGACGTGCCCGGCAATGCCGACCGCGCCGCCGATCATGCAATGGCGGCCGATGGTCGTGCTGCCCGCGATTCCCGCGCAGCCCGCAATCACCGTGTACGCCCCGATCTTGCAGTTGTGGCCGATCTGCACGAGATTGTCGATCTTGACGCTTTCTTCGATGATCGTGTCGGCCATGGCGCCACGGTCGATCGTGGTGTTTGCGCCGATCTCCACATCCGGCCCCGTGCTCACGCCGCCCACCTGCGGAATCTTGACCCAGGTGCCCGTGCGCGCCTCGCCTTCGCCCACGAAATCGGGTGCGAAACCAAAGCCGTCCGAGCCGATCACGGCGCCCGAATGCACGATGTTGCGCACGCCAAGCTTGCAGCCGTGGTACACGTTCACGCCCGGATAAAGATGCGAGCCTTCGCCCACCTGCGTGCCGCGGCCGATGAACACATTGGCGTCCAGGCGCACGTTCTCGCCGATCACGGCGCCCGCTTCCACGATGACGTTCGGGCCGATCACCGCGCTCGCGGCAACCTGCGCGCTCGCGTCCACGTGCGCGCTGGCATGCACGCCCGGCTTCGCTTTCGGCGTGGCCAGGTCGATGAACGCCTGCGCGACGCGCGCGAAGTAAGCATACGGATTCGGTGTGACGATGAAGTTGCGACCTTCGCGCGACGCGAGTTTTTCGAGGTCGCCGGGGCTGATGAGCACCGCGCCCGCGCGCGTCGTGTCGACCTGCGCGAGATACTTCGGATTGGCGAGGAACGCGAGTTGTTGCGGCCCGGCCTGGTCGAGCGGCGCGAGCGAGCCGACGCGTTGCGCCGCGTCGCCTACGACTTCGCCGCCGAACTGCCGGACGAGTTCCTCAAGCGTGAATGCCATGCGCGTGCTGCTCCTGCTTAAGTTGCATCAATTGCTGCTGCTGTTCGACGACGACGCAAGCGCCTTGAGCACCTGGTCCGTGATGTCGATGCGCGGGCTCACATACACCGCTTCCTGCACGATCAGGTCGTAGTGCTGCTGCTCGGCAATCTGCTTGATCACCTTGTTCGCGCGGTCGAGCACCGCCGCTAGTTCCTCGTTGCGGCGCTGGTTGAGGTCTTCGCGGAACTCGCGCTGCTTGCGCTGGAAGTCGCTGTCGAGCGCGGACAGGTCGCGCTGCTTTTGCGCGCGGTCGGCGGGCGCCAACGACGGGCCGTTCTTGTCCAGCGCGTCGGACATCGACTTCAGGCGCTGCGCCATGTCCTGCAAATCCTTGTCACGCTTGGCGAACTCGGCTTCGAGCTTGGTCTGCGCGGCCTTCGCCGGAGCGGATTCGCGCAGGATGCGATCGGAGTTCACCGCCGCGATCTTCGCCTCCTGCGCCTGCGCCGCCGTCGCGCCAAAAGCGAGAAGTGCCAGCGATACCGTCATCGCTCCAATCGCCCGTCTGGAAAACATACCCGTTAGCAAAGTCATCCTCTCGTTTCTTGGGTTCCGGCGCCGCGCTTCGCGACGCCGGGCGATACAACGGTCAAACAGTCGGCATGCCGTGGTCAGAACGCCGTCCCGATCTGGAACTGGAATTTCTGGTACTGATCGCCGTCATGCTTGACGAGCGGGAAGCCCAGGCTCAGCTTGAGCGGGCCGATGGGCGAAATCCACGCGAGACCGAAACCGTAGCTGTAACGCAGGCCGTTCGAGCCGATGCTCGTGCCTTCGTCGCCCCAGACGTTACCACCATCGACGAACGTAAAGACGCGCAGCGTGCGGTCGTAGCCCGTGCCCGGCAGCGGGAACGTCAGCTCGATATTGCCCACCACCATCTTCGAACCGCCGATCGGGTCGTTCGTGGTCTTGTCGCGCGGACCCAGCGAGCTCGGCTCGTAGCCGCGCACCGAACCGATACCGCCGGCGTAGTAGTTCTTGAAGATGGGGTACGGCTTGCCGCTCAAGCCATTGCCGTAACCGCCCTGGAGATTCAGCCCCAGCACGAAGCCGCGCGCGAACGAGTAGTAGTACTGCGCCTGCACGTCGGCCTTGTAGTACTGCGTCGCGCCGGCCGGCGTGCCGTATTCGGCGTTGGCCTGCGTGAAGTAGCCGCGGCTCGGCACGAGTGCGCTGTCACGCGCGTCGCGCGACCAGCCGATCGTGAGCGGCACGTTGTTGGACACGCGGCCGAACTGGTTCACGTAGTCCTTGTAGCTCTGCGGCGTGGCGTCGTCCACATCCAGACGGTCCTGCTCGAAGCCCGCGCCGAAGTACACCGTGTCGACTTCCGAGAACGGGATGCCGAACTTCAGGTCGCCGCCGGCCGTGACGATGCGGAAGCTCGAATCGGTCGAATAGTAAAGCGGCTGATACGTGCGGTAGTAGACGTCGGTAATGCGCTTGATGCCGTCCACCGTGAAGTACGGATCGACCTGCGTGACGGCCAGCGTGCGGTACGTCTTGGCGGTGTTCACGTTCACCGAAAGCGAGGTGCCCGAGCCGAACACGTTGTCCTGCGAAACGCCCGCCGAAAGCACCACCTTGTCCGTGGACGAGAAGCCCGCGCCCAGCGTGATCGCGCCGGTCGGCTTTTCGGCCACCTTCACGTCCACGTCCACCTGGTCCGCCGTGCCTTCCACGGGCACCGTGGTCACGTCGACGTCGGTGAAGTAGCCGAGGCGGTTGATGCGGTCCTTCGAGAGCGCGAGGCGGTTCGAATCGAACCAGGAGCTTTCGAGCTGGCGCATTTCACGGCGCACGACTTCGTCGCGCGTGCGCGTGTTGCCCACCACGTTGATGCGGCGCACGTACACGCGGCGGCTCGGATCGACCTGCAGCGTGAGGTCGACCGTGTGGTTCGCCTGATCGATCTGCGGCAGCGCATTCACAGTCGCGAACGCATAACCGTATTCGCCGAGCTTGTCGACGATCGCCTTGGTCGTGGCCTGAAGCTTTTCAGCCGAGAAACGATCGCCGGCCTTGATCGTGATCAATTTGCTGAGTTCGGCCTCGCGGTCCAGCAGATTGCCGGCCAGATGAATGCCCGAAATCTTGTACGGCTCGCCCTCGTGCAGCCCGATCGTGAGGTACATGTCCTTCTTGTCGGGCGAGATCGAAACCTGCGTCGAGTCGATGTTGAATTCGAGGTAGCCGTGATTCAGGTAGTACGAGCGCACGTTCTCGAGGTCGCCCGTGAGCTTTTCCTTCGAGTAGAGGTCGTTCTTCGTGTACCACGAGAACCAGTTCGGCGTGGAGAGCTGCATTTCGCTCAGGAGCGTGCCGCTGCTGTACGCCTTGTTGCCGATAAAGTTGATCTGGCGAATCTTCGCACTCGGGCCTTCGACGACCGAGAACAGCAGACCGACGCGATTGCGGTCGATCGGCGTGACGGTGGTCGTGACCTCGGCGGCGTAGAAGCCGCGCGTGAGGTACTGGCGCTTGAGCTCCTGCTCCGCCTTGTCGACGAGCGCCTTGTCGTAGTAGCGGCCTTGCGAGAGGCCCACCGCGCGCAGCGCCTTGGTGAGATTGTCCTTGTCGAACTCGTGGATGCCGGCGAAGTCGATCGTGCCGATGGCGGGGCGCTCCTGCACCTGCACCACCACCACGCCGCCTTCGGTGGCGATCTTCACGTCGTTGAAGAAACCCGTCGCATAGAGCGCGCGGATGGCCTCGGACGCCTTGTCGTCGGAGAACGTGTCGCCCTGCTTGATCGGCAGATAGGCGAACACCGTGCCAGGCTCGACGCGTTGCAGCCCTTCGATGCGGATGTCCTGAACCACGAAAGGCGTCGTTGCTGCGTGGGCAACGAGTCCATGCGCGGCGATCGCCGCGGCCGCAACCGTTTTTGGAACCAAGCGATGAGGTCTAAACAACGTGCTTCCCCAGTATGTATAGCTGCATCACGTCGGGCGGCCCGCCCGCCCTCGGACGCCGCCAGACATCTTTAAAAATGGATTAACCGAGCCAGGTCGTTGAACAACGCGATCGCCGACAGCGCGACGATGCAGGCCAGCCCCGCTCGCTGGAGCACGAGCTGCCAGCGATCCGATACGGCTTTGCCCGTTACGGCTTCAACCAGATAATATAACAGATGACCCCCGTCCAATACCGGAATTGGGAGCAGGTTGAGCACGCCAAGGCTAATACTGACAAGGGCGAGGAACGAAAGAAACGCAGAAGGCCCAAGTCGCGCGCTTTTTCCCGCATAGTCAGCGATTGTCACCGGGCCGGACAGATTCTTGAGCGACGCTTCGCCCGTAACCATGCGGCCGAACATTCGCAGCGAATACACGGCGATATCCCACGTGCGACGGGCGCCCAGCCGCACGCTTTCGAGCGGCCCGTAGCGCACGTCCACCGAAGGCGCCTGCGCGGAAAGCGCCGCGCCGATACGCCCCACTTCCTCGCCGGTCTGCTCGTCGCGCTGCAACGCGGGCGTGATCGCCAGCGTGAGCGTTTGCGGCGCGTGCTGCGCAACATCGTCGCGCACAACCGTGAGATGCACCGGCTTGCCCGCGTGCGCCTTCACGTAGTCGATGAAGGTGCCCGCGCTATCCACGGGCCGGCCGTCGATCGCCTTGAGCCGGTCGCCTTTGAGCAGCCCCGCATGTTGCGCCGCACTATCGGGCTCGATGGCCGCGATCTTGAGCGTGCCGCCGCCCGCGTCCAGGCCGAGCTTCGACATGAAATCGTTGTCGAGATCCTTGCTCGTGAGCTGCGAAAGATCGAGCGGAAAATCGTAGGTGCCGCCGCCGTCGCGCGCCGCGAGCACGACACGCCCCTGATCGAACGCCGCCGAAAGCAGCTTCCAGCGCAAGTCGGACCAGGAGCGCACCTTCTGCGTGTCGCTGCCGTTCGCGTCCGCCACCGAAAGAATGGTTTCCCCGCCCTGGAAACCGGCGCGCGCCGCCGCCGACTGCGCGGGCGGCGCCGCGACGATGGCCGCGGGTTCGGTCACGCCGCTCGCATAGACCACGCCGAACAGCACGACGGCCAGCACGAAATTGGCGATGGGACCGGCCGCCACGATCGCGATGCGCTTGAGCACCGGCTGGCGGTTGAACGCATGCGGAAGATCGTGCGCCGGAATCGTTTCCGCCGCTTCGCGCTCGTCGAGCATCTTCACGTAGCCGCCGAGCGGCAACGCCGACACGGTCCACTCGGTGCCGGTCTTCTTGCTGACCCATTGCACGAGCGGCCGGCCGAAGCCGATCGAGAAACGCAGCACCTTCACGCCGCACAGCCGCGCCACGCTGTAGTGCCCGTACTCGTGTACGACCACCAGCACGCCGATCGCGACGATGAAGGCGACCAGTTCGGTAAGCAGGTTCATGAGCGCCTCCTTGGCGGGACGCAGCGCGCCGGTGCGGGAACGGCCCCAGGCGAGGCGGGCCGTGCGGGCCGCGCAGCGCTGCGGGCGGCCCAGGTGCGGCCGGTCAGGCCGGCACCGGCAGGCTGTCGATGAGGGTATTCGCCGCGCGGCGCGCCGCCGCGTCGGCTTCGAGCACGACTTCGAGGCTCGACGCGTTGTGGTTCGAAAGCGCGCCCAGCACGGCGTCGACCGTTTCCGCGATCGCCGTGAAACGGATGCGCCGGTTCAGGAACGCTTCGACCGCGACTTCGTTCGCCGCGTTGAGCGTCGTGCTGGCCACGCCGCCCGCCGCGAGCGCCTTCATCGCGAGCGCGAGGCATGGAAAACGCGTGTAATCGGGCTTTTCGAACGTCAGCGTCGCCACTTGCGTGAGGTCGAGCTGGGCCACGCCGGAATCGATGCGATCGGGGTACGCGAGCGCGTGCGCGATGGGCGTGCGCATGTCGGGATTGCCCAGTTGCGCGAGCACCGAACCGTCGACATACGAAACCATCGAATGAATCGTGCTTTGCGGGTGAATCAGCACGTCGATGCGATCCCCCGGCAGATCGAACAGATAATGCGCCTCGATCACTTCGAGGCCCTTGTTCATCATCGTGGCCGAATCGACGGAAATCTTGCGGCCCATCGACCAGTTCGGGTGCTTGCACGCTTCTTCGGGCGTGACGTTCGCGAGCGTCGCGGGTTCGCGCGTGCGGAACGGGCCGCCGGACGCGGTGAGAATGATCTTCGTCACGCCTTCGCGCTGGGCGTTCTCGCGCGGAAAGCACTGGAACACCGCGTTGTGCTCGCTGTCGAGCGGCAACAGCACGGCGCCGCTTTCGCACACGGCGTCGATGAAGATGTCGCCCGACATCACGAGCGCTTCCTTGTTCGCGAGCAGGATATGCTTGCCGGCCTTCGCGGCGGCGAGCGTGGGCGCGAGGCCCGCCGCGCCGACGATGGCCGCCACCACGGTGTCGCAGCCGTCGCTCCTCGAAACTTCGACGAGCGCCTGCTGGCCGTAGGTGACGACGGTTCTGGAGCCGGCCGCGCGCAGCTTGCGCTCGACCTGCGCGGCCGTTTCGGCGTCGCCGACCACGGCCACTTCGGGCGCGAAGCGCAGACACTGTTCGACGAGCTTGTCGCCGTTGCGATGCGCCGTGAGCGCGTAGACGGCATAGCGCTGCGGATGCCGCGCGACCACGTCGAGCGTGCTGTCTCCAATCGAGCCCGTGGAACCGAGCAGTGTGAGTCGTTTTTGCATATTCAATTCTCTAGCCGAGCGCTTCGAGCCAAGCGCCTTTAACCCAGCAGCAGCATGGCGAGCGGCAGCACCGGCAGCAACGCGTCGATGCGATCGAGCACGCCGCCGTGGCCCGGCAGCAACTGGCTCGAGTCCTTCACGCCAGCCTGACGCTTGAGCATCGATTCGAACAGATCGCCGATCACGCTGAACGCGACCAGCACAGTCAACACGAAAAGCGCGCGCCCCACGCCAAGCCGGGCCGCGAGCGCCGAATACAGCGTGGGCTCGAACGCGTGCAGCGCGATGGCGAGGCCCGCCACGATCATCACCGCGAGCCAGCCGCCCAGCGCGCCTTCCCACGTCTTGCCGGGGCTGATCGCGGGCGCGAGCTTGTGCTTGCCGAATGCCTTCCCGGCGAAGTATGCGCCGATATCGGCCAGCCAGACGAGAAGCAGCAGCGAAAGGACGAAGGCGACGCCCGCCGCGCGCGCCGAAACGAGCGCGTGCCAGCACGCCGCGAACACCACGAGCCCGACAATCAGCAGAAAGGCGCGCCACACGCCTGCCGCGAGCACGGGCTTGCGCAGCAGCACGTACGGCCCGGCGACGATCCAGAACACGCCGGACGCTTGAAAGAGCGGCCGCGGCGTGGGCAAATGGGTGCTGAGCGCGACGACGGCGGCCGCGATGACCGCGTAGACGATCGAACCGGTCGCGCCCGCCTTCAGCAGTCGCGCCCACTCCCATGCGGCGAACACGACCACGAGACCGATCAGCGCACCGAACCAGGCGAGCGGCGCGAACAGCGTGACCGGCAAGAACACGGCCAGCAGGACGATTGCCGTGACGACACGGGTCTTTAGCATGAAAGCGAGTCGGCGTTCTGCGACTTGGCGACGACCTGCGCGCTGGTGCGCCCGAAACGGCGCTCGCGCTCGGTGTAGGACGCGATGGCGCGATTGAGCGCTTCGGCGTCGAAGTCAGGCCAGAACGTGTCGGTGAAATAGAACTCGGCGTAAGCGAGCTGCCAGAGCAGGAAGTTGCTCACGCGCTGCTCGCCGCCCGTGCGGATGAAGAGATCGGGCTCGGGCGCGTAGGCCATTGCCAGATGCTGCGAAAGCGTGTCTTCGGTGACGGGCACCGGCTGGCCGCTCGCCGCCGCTTCCTCGACCAGCTTGCGCGTGGCCTGGAGAATGTCCCAGCGGCCGCCGTAGTTCGCGGCGATCGTGAGCGTGAGGCGCGTGTTGCGCGCGGTCTTGGTTTGCGCGCGGCGAATCAGGTCCTGGATGCGCTCGTTGAACATGGCGACGTCGCCCACCACGCGCAGGCGAATGCCGTTGGCGTGCAGGCGCGCGATCTCGCGTTCGAGCGCGGTGACGAAAAGACGCATCAGGAACGACACTTCGTCGGTCGGGCGGCGCCAGTTCTCGGAGCTGAAAGCGAACAGCGTGAGGTATTCGACGCCGCGCTCGACGCACGCCTCGACGGCCGAGCGCACGGCGTCCACGCCGCGCGTATGGCCCGCGACGCGCGGCAGGCGGCGCTGCGTTGCCCAACGGCCATTGCCGTCCATGATGATCGCGATGTGGCGCGGCACTGCCGCCACGTCGGGCACTCGAACGGTTGAACTGGAATAGGTCATGGCCGATGAACTCAAACTACTGAAAAAGGGAAATCCCGACGCAGCGCAAAACCTGACGGCTTAGACCGTCATGATCTCGGCTTCCTTCGTCTGCACGAGCTTGTCGATCTCAGCCACGAAGCGGTCCGTCAGTTTCTGGACGTCGTCGCCGCCACGGCGCTCGTCGTCTTCCGAAATTTCCTTGTCCTTCACGAGCTTCTTGAGCTGCTCGTTGGCGTCGCGGCGCAGATTGCGCACGGCCACCTTCGCCGTTTCGCCTTCGTTCTTGACGACCTTCGTCAATTCCTTGCGGCGTTCCTCGGTCAGCGCGGGCATCGGCACGCGGATCAGATCGCCGTGCGTGGCCGGGTTCAGGCCGAGATCCGACTCGCGGATCGCCTTTTCGATGACCTGGACCATCTTCTTTTCCCACGGCTGCACGCCGATCGTGCGCGCGTCGACGAGCGTGAGGTTGGCCACCTGCGAGATAGGCACGGGCGAGCCGTAGTAGTCGACCTGGATGTGATCGAGCAGGCCCGTATGGGCGCGGCCCGTGCGGATCTTCGCGAGATCGCTCTTGAACGCTTCGATCGAGCGCTGCATTTTCTGCTCGACGCCCTTCTTGATGTCAGCCACAGCCATTTTGATACCTCCGAACCTTCATAACGGAATGAGCCCGCCGGCGCGCAAAGTGGGCGGCGCGGCCCATGTTCGATCTTTCTCGTGAGACGAGAGTTTACACGTGGACGAGCGTACCTTCGTCTTCGCCCAGAACAATACGCTTGAGCGCGCCCGGCTTGACGATCGAAAACACGCGGATCGGCAGCTTCTGGTCGCGGCACAGCGCGAAGGCCGTGGCGTCCATCACCTGCAGGTTGCGACCGATTGCCTCATCGAAGCTGATCGTCGAATAACGCGTGGCCGTGGGGTCCTTTTTCGGGTCGGCCGAGTACACGCCGTCGACCTTGGTCGCCTTGAGCACGACTTCGGCGCCCACTTCCGAGCCGCGCAGCGCGGCGGCCGTATCGGTGGTGAAGAACGGGTTGCCCGTGCCCGCTGCGAAGATCACGACCTTGCCCTCTTCGAGCTGGCGGATCGCGCGGGGACGGATGTACGGCTCGACGACCTGATCCATGCGCAGCGCCGACTGCACGCGCGCCTCGATGCCCGCGTGGCGCATGGCGTCCTGGAGCGCGAGCGCGTTCATCATCGTGGCGAGCATGCCCATGTAGTCGGCCGTGGCGCGGTCCATGCCGGCCGCGCCGCCCGCGACGCCGCGGAAGATGTTGCCGCCGCCGATCACGACCGCGAGCTGCGTGCCGAGCCGCACCACTTCGGCCACGTCCGCCACCATACGTTCGATCGTGGCGCGATTGATGCCGAAGGCATCGTCGCCCATCAGGGCTTCGCCGGAAAGTTTGAGCAGGACGCGTTTATAGGCGGGTGTGGGCATGGAGGTATCCAGGATCGCGCGCAAAGGGCAATAACTTGAAACTGTAGGGGTGAAATACGGCTTCGGGCAAGCGCCGCCAGAAATAGCGAAGATTTCCAGCGCCGCGCAGGACGGGGATTGCCCTGCGCGGCGCCGCTACGCTGCCCACCGCGACGGAAAAGCTCCGTCCCGGCTTGCTACGGTAGAAACTACGATGCTACGACTGCGGTACAGCCTGCTCCCGCAACAGCGCCGCGGGAGCAGAACGCGCGGACTTATTGCTGCTTTGCAGCAGCGACTTGCGCGGCCACTTCGGCGGCGAAGTCGTCCTGACGCTTCTCGATGCCCTCGCCGACGACGAACAGTGCGAACTTCTGCACCGAGCTGCTCGCGGCCTTGAGCATCTGCTCGATCGTCTGCTTGTCGTTCTTCACGAACGGCTGGTTCAGCAGCGAGACTTCCTTCAGGTATTTCTGGACCGAACCTTCGACCATCTTCGCGACGATTTCAGCCGGCTTGCCCGACTCGGCGGCCTTCTGCTCGGCGATGCTGCGCTCCTTGGCGATCAGCTCGGCCGGCACGTCGTCCGACGACAGCGAAACGGGCTTCATGGCCGCGATGTGCATCGCGACGTCCTTGCCGACCTGCTCTTGCGCGCCCGTGTACTCCACCAGCACGCCGATACGCGTGCCATGCAGGTACGAAGCCAGCTTGTTCGACGTTTCGAAACGCGCGAAACGGCGGATCGAGACGTTTTCGCCGATCTTGCCGACCAGCGCGAGGCGCACTGCGTCGACCGTCGAGCCTTCCAGCGGCAGCGCCGACAGAGCGGCGACGTCGGCCGGGTTTTGCGCGGCGACCAGTTGCGCCACCGTGTTCGCGAACGCGAGGAAGTCGTCGTTCTTCGCGACGAAGTCGGTTTCGCAGTTCAGCTCGACCACGGCTCCGGCGTTGCCCGACACGTACGAGGCGATCACGCCTTCAGCCGTGACGCGCGAGGCGGCCTTGCTCGCCTTGTTGCCGAGCTTGACGCGCAGCAGTTCTTCGGCGCGCGCGAGGTCGCCGTCGGCTTCCGTCAGCGCCTTCTTGCATTCCATCATCGGCGCGTCGGTCTTCGCGCGCAGTTCTGCCACCATGCTTGCGGTAATTGCCGCCATCATTCGCTCCTTGAGTCTGTCTGGTACACGCCGCCCGCGTTTCGACGCGGGCGGCAGGAATTCGTTTCCGCGATCGTGCCTGGAATTGCCTTGAGCGCTTCTACACGATCACCGTGCCGCCGATATGACGCGGCCACGAAAGCCACGGCTTAAAAAAAAGGGGCCCATGATAAGCCCCTTTTCTTGCCGGACACGGGGCAGCTTACGCCTCCGAGTTGACCTCGACGAACTCGTCGTCGCCGTCGGTGCCGCGAGCGGCTGCCACCACTTCGTTGACCGCGTTCGCGCGGCCTTCGAGGATCGCGTCCGCCACGCCTTGCGTGTAGAGGGCGACGGCCTTGCTCGCGTCGTCGTTACCCGGGATCACGTAGTCGATGCCTTCCGGCGAGTGGTTCGTGTCGACCACGGCGATGACGGGGATGCCCAGCTTGTTCGCTTCCGTGACGGCAATCTTGTGATAGCCGACGTCGACCACGAAGATCGCGTCCGGAATGCCGCCCATGTCCTTCACGCCGCCGATCGACTTTTGCAGCTTGGCGATTTCGCGTTCGAACAGGAGCGCTTCCTTCTTGCTCATCTTTTCGAGCTCGCCCGCTTCCACGGCCGTTTCCATGTCCTTCAGGCGCTTGATCGAAACCTTCAGCGTCTTGAAGTTGGTCAGCATGCCGCCGAGCCAGCGCGCGTTCACGAACGGCATGCCGGCGCGCTGCGCTTCCTGGGCGATCGTGTCACGCGACTGGCGCTTCGTGCCGACGAACAGGATCGTGCCGCGATTCGCCGCCAGTTGACGCACGTACTTCAGTGCGTCGTTGTACATCGGCAGCGTCTTTTCGAGGTTGATGATGTGAATCTTGTTGCGATGACCGAAGATGAAGGGGGCCATCTTCGGGTTCCAGAAGCGCGTTTGGTGACCGAAGTGGACACCGGCTTCCAGCATTTGGCGCATGGTAACTGCCATGAGAAATTCTCCGCTAGGGTTGGGTCTGAAGCCGGCTGCCGTATCGGTGCGCCACCCCGCTGCTTTCCAGCGGGATCGACGCGCCCGACACCCTGGGTGCGCCGGCTCGCGAGTCAAGCCACCTCTTCCTTACGCTCCGTTTGCCCCGGATTGCCGAAAGCAAATTCGAAAGCTAAGGCGAGTGACTTAGCCCAAGAGTATAGCATGCATAAGTGGGGTCTCTCAAGACGGCTGTTACCCGCACGGCGCGGGGCAAGCGCATTGGCGTCGCGCGCCGGCCGCCGCTGCCCATAGCGCCGGAACCGGTCTCGCAACCGCGATCCCACAGTGCAATCCCGAAAGCGCGGTCGCGACGCCACGCGCACGCCGCAGGCAGGGTCAAGACGCCGCGATCGGCGTACATCGGCGTACAATAACGGCTTCGACGGCGGATAGATGGGTCACAGAGCACGCAGTGACCCATTTTCATTTGGGCCCGAACGCTACCCCAGCCGGGTCAGGTCTCGGCCCCGACCGCTCCACCGCTTCCCGCTTCGCGAATGGCGGCGCCTCGACGAACGCCTTTTCGTCCGGCGAACCCAAACGACAAACCCTTTAATATCAAGGGGTTAAACCGATTATGACTGTCTCGATCAAGAACGAATTCGACATCGCGCAAATGCGCGTCGCCTGCCGACTCGCGAGCGAAGTGCTCGATTACATCACGCCGTTCGTTACGGCGGGCGTCACGACGGGCGAACTCGATCGTCTCTGCCACGAGTACATGACCCACGTTCAGGGCACCGTGCCCGCGCCGCTGAACTACCAGCCGCCCGGCTATCCGCCCTATCCCAAAGCGATCTGCACCTCGGTCAACGACGTGATCTGTCACGGTATTCCCGGCGACAAGGCGCTCAAGAACGGCGACATCCTCAACATGGATATCACCGTCATTAAAGAAGGCTACTTCGGCGACACGAGCCGCATGTTCATCGTCGGCGAAGGCTCGATTCTCGCGAAGCGCCTCGTGCAGACCACTTACGAATGCATGTGGCTCGGCATCGACCAGATTCGCCCGGGCGCGCATCTCGGCGACATCGGCCACGCCATCCAGCGTTACGCCGAAAGCCAGGGCTACAGCGTCGTGCGCGAATATTGCGGCCACGGCATCGGCACGGTGTTCCACGAAGATCCGCAGGTGCTGCATTACGGCCGCCCCGGCACCGGCATCGAACTCGTGCCCGGCATGATCTTCACCGTCGAGCCGATGATCAACGCCGGCCGCCGCGACATTCGCACGATGCCCGACCAGTGGACCGTCAAGACGAAGGACCGCAGCCTTTCGGCGCAGTGGGAGCACACGGTGCTCGTGACCGAGACCGGCTACGACGTGCTCACGGTTTCCGCAGGCACGCCGGCCAAGCCCGCGATCGTCGCGCAGATGGCGGGCACGGCGGCGTAAGCGCACGGCCCGGAGCCCCGACCGGCGCAGCGCGGCAAAATATTGCAGGACGAATCTTGCAGAACGATTCCCGCCGGGCTGCTCCGGCGCGCAACCGCAGGGCACCGAACGGGCACCGCGCCTGGCATCACGCTTGGCACCAAGGCGAACGCCGCGGCGAATTTCGCGCGAACGCGGCGCCTTGCGATTCCCGGCGAAGCGACCGCGGCGAATGACCCGCACGAGCGCGTCCCCTCACGGGCCTGTCCGGTAGCGAACAGCCGTCTTCCTCAACGCATCAACCATCACCTGAGCTCATGAGCGTTCCTGCTGTCGCCGTCCCCGATACGTCGTCGCTGAAGACCGACTACAAGGCCGCCAAGGCCCAGTTGCTCGAGCGTTTCAAGACCGCGACCAACGTCGATGCGCTGATGCGCGCCCTCGCCCGCGCCACCGACGACACGCTGTGCCGCGCCTGGCGTCTGTGCGAGCTGCCGGCTTCGCTCGCGCTCGTGGCAGTGGGCGGTTTCGGGCGCGGCGAACTCGCGCCGTATTCCGACGTCGACATTCTCGTGCTGCTGCCCGACGACGAGGCGCTCGCGCCGCTGGAGGAACGCATCGAGCGCTTTATCGGCCTCGCGTGGGATCTCGGGCTCGAAATCGGCAGCAGCGTGCGCAGCGTTTCGCAATGCCTCGAAGAAGCGGCCAACGACGTGACCGTGCGCACGTCGCTGCTGGAGGCGCGCCGTATCACCGGAAGCACGACGCTGTTCGGCGATTTCGCCCAGCGCTACCGCGACGCGATGGACCCGCGCGCATTCTTCCAGGCGAAAGTGCTCGAAATGCGCCAGCGTCACGCGCGCTTCCAGGACACGCCCTATTCGCTCGAACCGAACGTCAAGGAAAGTCCCGGCGGCCTGCGCGACCTGCAACTGATCGTGTGGATCACCGAAGCGGCGGCGTTCGGCAATAGCTGGAAGGAACTCGATCAGCGCGGCCTCATCACCGAACGCGAAGCGCGCGAGCTGCGCCGCAACGAGACGTTTCTCAAGGCGCTGCGCGCGCGTTTGCACGTGATCGCCGGACGCCGCCAGGACATTCTCGTGTTCGACCTGCAAACGGCCGTGGCCGAGAGCTTCGGCTTCAAGGCGAGCGGCACGCGGCGCGCGAGCGAACAACTCATGCGCCGTTATTACTGGGCCGCGAAAGCCGTCACGCAGCTTTCGAGCATCCTGATCCAGAACATCGAGGCGCAACTTTTCCCGAGCACGAGCGGCATCACGCGCACGCTCTCGGATCACTTCGTCGAAAAGCAGGGCATGCTCGAAATCGTCAGCGACGACGTGTTCGAGCGCGAGCCGCACGCGATCCTCGAAGCGTTTCTGCTCTACGAGCAGGTGCCCGGCGTGAAGGGACTTTCCGCGCGAACCATGCGCGCGCTCTACAACGCGCGCGAGACAATGGACCGCGACTGGCGCCGCGACCCGGAAAATCGCCGTCTGTTCATGGAAATCCTCATGCAGCCGGCCGGCATCACGCACGCGCTGCGGCTCATGAACCAGACCAGCGTGCTGGGGCGCTATCTGCTCAACTTCCGCCGCATCGTCGGGCAGATGCAGCACGACCTCTATCACGTCTACACGGTCGATCAGCATATCCTGATGGTGCTGCGCAATATCCGCCGCTTCGCCGTGGCCGAGCATGCGCACGAATATCCGTTCTGTAGCCAGTTGATCGCCAATTTCGAGCGCCCGTGGGTGCTCTACGTGGCGGCGCTGTTCCACGACATCGCCAAAGGCCGCGGCGGCGATCACTCGGAACTCGGCATGGCCGACGCGCGGCGTTTTTGCCGCGAGCACACCATCGAGGGCGAGGACGCCGAGCTGATCGTCTGGCTCGTGCAACAGCATTTGACGATGAGCCAGTTCGCGCAGAAGCAGGACATCACCGATCCCGAAGTGGTGAAGCGTTTCGCCGATCTCGTGGGCACGGAGCGGCGGCTTTCCGCGCTGTATCTGCTGACCGTGGCCGATATTCGCGGCACCAGCCCGAAGGTCTGGAACAACTGGAAAGGCAAGCTGCTCGAGGACTTGTATCGCTCGACGCTCGCCGTGCTCGGCGGCGCGAAGCCGGACGCGCATTCGGAGCTCAAGACGCGTCAGGAACTCGCGCTCGCGCTGCTGCGCCTCGAAACGGTGCCGGAAAACGCGCATCGCGCGCTTTGGGACAAGCTCGACGTGGGCTACTTCCTGCGCCACGACGCCGCCGATATCGCGTGGCAAACGCGCGTGCTTTATCGTCACGTCGAAACGCCGACACCCGTGGTGCGCGCGCGTCCCTCGCCGATCGGCGAGGCGCTTCAGGTACTCGTCTACGCGAAGGATCGCCCCGATCTGTTCGCGACGATGTGCGCCTATTTCGACCGCAGCGGCCTTTCCGTGCTCGACGCGCGCGTGAGCACGACGCGTCACGGCTACGCGCTCGACAACTTTATCGTCGCCGATACCGAAGGCGACGTGCATTACCGCGACATCGCCAATCTCGTTGAGCAGGAACTTGCCGCGCGCCTGAGCGCAACGGGCAACGCGCTGCCGGAACCGTCGAAGGGACGGCTTTCGCGGCTCTCGCGCACGTTCCCGGTGACGCCGCGCGTGGACCTGCGCGCCGACGAGCGCGGCCAGTACTACATCCTTTCCGTGTCGGCGAACGACCGGCCGGGCCTTCTTTATTCCATCGCGCGCGTGCTTGCCGAGCGTCAGGTCGGCGTCCATGCGGCGCGGATCAATACGCTCGGCGAACGTGTCGAAGACGTCTTTCTGCTCGACGGTGCGGGGCTTTCCGACAACCGCCGGCAGATCGACGTCGAAACCGAATTGCTGCGCGCGATAGCAGTGTGAACACCTTGAAATACCCAGATCCATGCGAACCAAACTGACAGCCAAACATCCGCGCCCGACCGCCCCGGAACGCGCACCCGTCCGCCGCGGCAGCACGACGGCGCGTAAGCCGGTGCGGCCGGCCGAGGTGCGCCCGGCCGAGGGGCGCCCGGCTTCCGCCACGAAGACGGCGGCCGGCAAGCCCGCCCGTACGGGCGAACGCCCGGCGCGACGGCCCGAGGGCGATGAGCGGCGGCCGTTTCGTTCGCGCGAAGAAGGCGGGGAGCGTGGCTTTCCGCGTCGCGAAGCCGATGATCGCCGCCCGTTCCGCTCGCGTGGCGAAGGCGGCGAGCGCGGTTTTCAGCGTCGCGAAGGCGATGATCGTCGCCCGTTCCGGGCGCGTGAGGAAGGCGGCGAGCGCGGTTTTCAACGTCGCGAAGGCGATGATCGTCGCCCGTTCCGGGCGCGTGAGGACGGTGGTGAACGCGGTTTTCAGCGTCGCGAAGGCGATGATCGTCGCCCGTTCCGGGCGCGTGACGAAGGCGGCGAACGCAGTTTTCAGCGTCGGGAAGGTGACGAACGTCGCCCGTTCCGGGCGCGTGAGGAAGGTGGTGAACGCGGTTTTCAGCGCCGGGACGAAGGTGGCGAACGTCGCCCGTTCCGTTCGCGTGACGAAAACGGCGAGCGCGGTTTTCAACGTCGCGAAGGTGACGAACGTCGCCCGTTCCGTTCGCGCGACGAAGGCGGCGAACGTAGCTTCCAGCGCCGGGACGAAGGCGGCGAGCGTCGCCCATTCCGTTCGCGTGACGAAGGCGGCGAACGCAGCTTCCAGCGTCGCGAAGGTGACGACCGCCGCCCGTTCCGTTCACGTGACGACGGCGGCGAGCGCAGTTTCCCGCGTCGGGACGAAGGCGGCGAGCGCAACTTCCCGCGTCGGGACGAAGGTGGCGAACGCCGCCCCTTCCATTCACGCGACGAAGGCGGCGAACGCAGCTTCCAGCGTCGCGAAGGTGACGACCGTCGCCCGTTCCGTTCACGCGACGAAGGCGGCGAACGCAGCTTCCAGCGTCGCGACGAAGGCAGCGAACGTCGCTTCCCACGCCGCGAAGAAGGCGATAACCGCCGCCCGTTCCGCGCCCGCGACGAAAACGCCGAAAGCCGCATCGCGCGCCCGATCCAATCTTCGGCCCCCCCCTCGCGCGGTCCCGCCGAAGCGCAAACCGAAGCCGCCGCTCCCCGCCGCGCCGCGCGCGAGGAGATCGACGGCGAGAACACGCTGCGTCTTTCCAAGCGCATGTCCGAACTCGGCCTTTGCTCGCGCCGCGAAGCCGACGAATGGATCGAGAAAGGCTGGGTCTACGTGGACGGCGAAATCGTCGACACGCTCGGCGCCAAGGTCACGCCCGAACAGCGCATCGAGATCGATCCGGCCGCCCTGCGCGCCCAGGCCCGTCAGGTGACGATCCTGATCCACAAGCCCGTGGGCTATGTCTCGGGCCAGGCCGAGGACGGCTACGAGCCGGCCGCGATGCTCGTCACCGCCGAAAACCACTGGGACGGCGACCGCTCGGGCATCCGCTTCTCGGCGCAACATCTGCGCACGCTCGCGCCCGCCGGCCGCCTCGACATCGACTCGACCGGCTTGCTCGTGCTGACGCAAGACGGTCGCGTCGCGAAACAGTTGATCGGCGAAAGCTCCGATGTCGACAAGGAATATCTCGTACGCGTCACCTACGACGACATCGAAACCGAAGTCGACCGGCACTTCCCGCAAGAATCGCTCGAAAAGCTGCGCCACGGCCTCTCGCTCGACGACGTGCCGCTCAAGCCCGCGCAAGTGGACTGGCAGAACGGTGAGCAATTGCGCTTCGTGCTGCGCGAAGGCAAGAAGCGCCAGATCCGTCGCATGTGCGAACTGGTCGGTCTGAAGGTGGTGGGCCTCAAACGCGTGCGCATGGGCCGCGTGCAGTTGGGCGCGCTGCCGCAGGGGCAGTGGCGCTATCTGGCCGCTGACGAAGCGTTCTGACACCGTCGCGCCATTGCCAAACAAAAAACGGGAGCTTCTGGCTCCCGTTTTTTTGCCGCTGCTTCCTTGCCGCTGCGCGAATCAATCGTCGCTATTCGGATCGAGATCCGGGAACAGCACTTCGGTAAAGCCGAACTTCGAAAAGTCCGTGATACGCATGGGATAAAGCTTGCCGATCAGATGATCGCATTCGTGCTGCACGACGCGCGCATGAAAACCTTCGGCCACGCGTTCGATCGGCGTGCCGTACTGGTCGAAGCCGTTGTAGCGGATCATCGAAAAGCGGCTCACTGCGCCGCGCATGCCCGGCACGGAAAGGCAACCTTCCCAGCCCTCTTCCATGTCGTGCGAAAGCGGATGAATGACCGGATTGATCAGCACGGTTTGCGGCACGGCCGGCGCCTCCGGATAACGCTCGTTCTGGTCGAACCCGAAGATCACCACCTGCAAATCCACGCCGATCTGCGGCGCGGCCAGTCCCGCGCCGTTCGCCGCGTGCATGGTGTCGAACATATCGGCAATCAGTTCGTGCAGTTCGGGCGTGTCGAAATGATCGACCGGCCGGGCGATGCTGAGCAGGCGCGGATCGCCCATTTTGAGAATTTCGCGAATCATGTCGTTTGCCCCTCCAGGAGCTTGCGCATTCCTTCTTCGTCGAGCACCGTCACGCCGAGTTCCTCGGCTTTCGCGAGCTTGCTGCCCGCGTCGGCGCCCGCCACCACGTAGTCCGTCTTTTTCGACACCGAGCCGGCCACCTTCGCGCCGGCCGCTTCCAGCATTTCCTTTGCCTGTTCGCGCGAGAGCATGGGCAGCGTGCCGGTGAGCACCACCGTCTTGCCGGCCAGCACGCCGACCGGCGCCTTGGGCGCAGGCGGACCCTCCGCCCATGTGACCTTGCCCGGCGCGCGCAGTTGCTCGATTACAGTGCGGTTATGTTCTTCCGCAAAGAATTCGTGCAACGCCAGCGCGACGATCGGCCCCACGTCGTTCACTTCGAGTAGCTGTTCGATCGACGCGTCCATGATCGGGTCGAGCGAGCCGAAATGCTTTGCGAGATCGCGCGCCGTCGACTCGCCCACGTGCCGAATGCCCAGCGCATAGATAAAACGCGCGAGCGTGGTGGATTTAGCCTTTTCGAGCGAATCCAGCAGGTTTTGCGCCGATTTGTCGGCCATGCGGTCGAGTTGCGCCAGCGTGCCGAAACCCAGATTGAACAGGTCCGCGGGCGTGCGCACCAGATTCTGCTCGACCAGTTGATCGATGATCTTCTCGCCCAGACCGTCGATATCGAGCGCGCGGCGCTGCGCAAAGTGCCAAAGCGCCTGCTTGCGCTGCGCGGGACAGATCAGGCCGCCGGTACAGCGTGCAATGGCTTCGTCGGGCAAACGCTCGATATGCGAGCCGCAGACAGGGCATTGCGTCGGCATCACGAACTCGCGCGCGTCGGCCGGGCGCCGGTCGAGCAACGCGCTCACCACTTCGGGAATCACGTCGCCGGCACGCCGCACGATGACCGTGTCGCCGATACGAATGTCCTTGCGGCGCACTTCGTCCTCGTTGTGCAGCGTGGCATTGGTCACCGTCGCGCCGCCGACGAACACCGGCTCCAGCCGCGCCACCGGCGTGATCGCACCCGTGCGGCCGACCTGCACGTCGATCGCCACAAGCTTCGTGAGCGCTTCCTGCGCGGGAAACTTGTGAGCGAGCGCGAAGCGCGGCGCGCGCGACACGAAGCCGAGCGCGTCCTGCTCGTCGCGGCGATTCACCTTGTAGACCACGCCGTCGATGTCGTACGGCAGTGCGTCGCGCTTCTCGCCCACGGCGCGGAAAAAATCGAGCAGCCCTTGCGCGCCCGTCACCACGGCGCGCTCGCTGTTGACCGGCAAGCCAAGCTCGCTGTACCAGTCGAGCAATTCGCTGTGCGTGGCGGGCATCGGCTCGCCTTCGAGCACGCCGATGCCGTACGCGAAGAACGACAGCGGACGCTGTGCCGTGATCTTCGGATCGAGCTGGCGCAAGCTGCCCGCGGCGGCGTTGCGCGGATTCGCAAACTCTTTCTGACCCGCGTCGCGCTGGCGCTGGTTCATGCGCTCGAAATCGCGGCGGAACATCAGCACTTCACCGCGCACGTCGAGCACCTTCGGCACGCGCTTGCCCTTCAGGCGCAGCGGCAGCGAACGGATCGTGCGCACGTTCTCCGTGACATTTTCCCCGGTCGTGCCGTCGCCGCGCGTGGACGCCTGGACGTACTGGCCGTCGACGTAGCGCAGCGAGATCGCAAGGCCGTCGAACTTGAGTTCGCACGCGTATTCGACGCCGGCTTTGTCGAGCGTGTCGGCGACGCGCTTGTCGAACGCAACGATGTCTTCGTCAGCGAAACCGTTGTTGAGCGAGAGCATGGGCACGTCGTGAACCACGGGCTCGAAGCCGCCCGCCACCTCGCCGCCCACGCGCTGCGTGGGCGAATCAGGCGTGATCAGCTCGGGGTGCGCGGTTTCGAGCTGCTGAAGCTCTCCGAACAGCTTGTCGTATTCCGCATCGGGCAGCTCAGGCTGGTCGAGCACGTAATAGGCGTGATTTGCGCGCTCGATTTCGGCGCGCAACCACGCCGCGCGCTGCTCAGCGCTGGCTTTTTCGGACGGACGAGCGGGATGACGGACCATGCTGGTGACGGCTTCTTGCGGTGATTTCGGACATCAGATTATCTCAGGAAGCCGCGCGAATCGCATCGGCCGAACGGCCATGTTCGTGCGCCGCCACACAACGCCCGCGAACCTCCTGGCCGAACGGCCAACGTTGGCCGCGAACCGTTGACGAGTGCCGCGCGCGATGCGATTTTTGCGTGCACCGCAATACGTCTGCCGCCGGCGTCACACACTGCCCCGTATAACCGCCATGAACCCGATCTTGCCCGCGCTTTTCCACGTGCCAGCACGTCAACTCGCGCACAACAAAAAAGCGCGGCGCATTCGCTGCGCCGCGCTTTTGGGCCAAACCGGGTGGAGGCTCGCGTTACTGGCTAAAGAGCCGCCGCGTGGCCGCCGACCCCGCCGGAATGCCCGCTTGTTCGAGCTTCGCGTAAAGCGTCATCAACTGCTTGTCGATGGATTGCAACACCGATTCCGGCAGCGGGCGGCGCTGGTCGTCCACCACGCGCCCGCCGATGCGCTCGGCGAGCGAACGCGCGTAATCGCACATCAGGCGGAACGGCAGGATATCTTCGTCGGCCACGGGCACGTCGAGAATCAGCGTGATGAGTTCGCCGCCGTTGTAGGTGAGATCGTCGCGCAGGAAGTTGGTGTCGCCAAACTGAAGCATGAACACCGGGCTTTGCCTCGCGTCAAGCTTCACGAAACGCGTGCCGTCGCGCGAGAGCAGCAAGCCGTCTTGCGCCGCCACGGCCTGAACGTAGTTCGCGGACCACGGCGCGCCGTCCGACATCACGTTGATCGAAAGCTGCGCGTCGCACTGCGCGGCAAAACCGTCCAGTTCGCGTGCCATCGCCACGGTTTCCATCATGTCGGGGAATTCGGGCGCGCCGTCGATCGCATCGGCGAATTGCTGCACGCCGGTCACGAACTCCGAAAATTCGAGCTCGTTGAGCGGCCCGCTGCGGTTCGCGAGCTGTGCCGCGGCGCGCAGTTCCTCGTAGCGCACGCCGTTTTGCAGCAGCTCCCAGCCGTCGCTGCCCTCGGGCTTGCCTTCGATATGCACGGGCTTGCTGCCCGCGCGACGCAAACGCTGCGCAAGCGGAATCACGCGCTCGCCCGCGACCGAGGCGCCCAGCCTGACCGGCACGATGCAGTCGATGCGGCGATCCACCACCGCGGGCGGCGCCGCCGAAATCGTGGTCGCGGCGGGCATCACGGGTTCGAGGCGCTCGGCTTCGCCGGTCTCGCCACCGGTTGCGGGCGCTTGTGCGTCCGCCGCCGGAGACGCCTGAGTCGCGGCTTCGGCGCTCTCGTCAGCGCTTGCCTCCAGGGGAGTGAAGCCGTTCGGCGTGGTCGTTTCGGCCTGAATGTCGGCGGGCGTGTCGAGCGGCGCGGCCGGGGCGAAACCCGGTTCGACGCGCTCGGCTTCCGGGCCTTGCGCGAGCGACGGCTCGCGCCGCGAAGGTGCCCGCGCCGGCTCGATGAACGGGCTCGGCTCCTGGAGTTCGTCGCGCTGGGCTTCGACCGCTTCCTCGGGCATCGGGCGCGGCATACGCCGGCGCACCCTCGCGCCCTGCCACGCGTTGTACACCACCACGCCCCCGACCACCACAGCGCCCGCGCCGATCAACCCGAGAGTCAACTCGTCCATGCATGCTCCATCAGCAATTCTTTTTCGACGGCGCGCGCATCGTGCGCCCCGTATGTGTGGCGTTCGCGAATCGCACGGCGGCTGCCTCGTACACGGTTGAGTGCGGCGGCGCCGGCCGCGTGTCGCGCGCCGTCCTTAAACCGTAACAAACGATCAAACCGTATTCTGGGCGAAACCGGCGGCGGTTTCCATGTCGACCGCCACGATGCGCGAAACGCCCTGCTCCTGCATCGTCACGCCGATCAACTGCTGCGCCATTTCCATCGCGATCTTGTTGTGCGAGATGAAGAGGAACTGCGTCTTGTCCGACATCGCGCGCACCAGGTTGGCGAAGCGCTCGGTGTTCGCGTCGTCGAGCGGCGCGTCCACCTCGTCGAGCAGACAGAACGGCGCCGGGTTGAGCTGGAACATCGCGAACACGAGCGCCGTGGCCGTCAGGGCCTTCTCACCGCCCGAAAGCAGGTGAATCGTCGAATTCTTCTTGCCTGGCGGCTGCGCCATCACCTGCACGCCGGCATCCAGAATTTCATCGCCGGTCATGATGAGCTTCGCCTGGCCGCCGCCGAACAGGCGCGGGAACAGTTCGCCGAAATGACGGTTCACCTCGTCGAACGTGCCTTGCAGCAGCGTGCGCGTTTCCTGGTCGATCTTGCGGATCGCGTCTTCGAGCGTTTCGATCGCGCTCGTGAGGTCGGCCGACTGCGCGTCGAGGAAAGTCTTGCGCTCCTTCGCCGCCGCGAGTTCGTCCAGCGCGGCCATGTTGACCGGCCCGAGCGCCGCGATGGCGTTGTTGATGCGCGTGACTTCGCCTTGCAGATACGACGGCTTCATGTCGGGCGAAAGCTTTTCCTGCAACGCGGCTTCGTCCACGCCCGCGGCCTGCAACTGCTCGATGAACTGCTCGCCGTTCAGGCGCGCGGCCTGTTCCTTGAGTTGCAGTTCGGTGATGCGGTCGCGCAGCGGCTGAAGCGCGCGCTCGGCGGTGAGGCGCGTTTCGTCGGCGGCACGCAGCTTCGCGCTCAGGTCGTCGAGTTCGGCACGCGCGGCGCGCAGCGTTTCTTCCTTCTGCGCGCGAATTTCGAGTGCGTCCTGCAAACCGGTATGCGCGGTCTGCTCGTTGATCGTTTCGAGTTCGGCGCGAGCGTCTTCGAGCGATACGGCCACGCGCTCGCCCTGGTCGTGCGCGACCTGAATATTGCGGCGCAATTCGTCGATACGATTGGCCATGTTGCGCGCCGCGAAGCGCGCGTCGCCGGCCGCGCGCTCGAGATCGCGCGCGTTGTTGCGCGCCGCGCCCAGTTCCTCGTCGAGCGCTTCGAACGCGAGCTGGTTGTCTTCGAAACGCGCCTGCAATTCGGCGAGTTCCGAGTCGTGGCGCTCGAAGTTCGCTTCCGATTCGCCTCGCAGCGCCCGCTGCTCCTCGATCTGCGCACGAATCTCTTCGCGCTCCTCGCGAATCTGCGTGCTGCGCGCCGTGTAGCGCTCGTGCGCCTGCGTGAGCTTGAGCACGTCCATCTGCAACGCGTGTACGCGCTGCGTTGCGCGTTCGGCTTGCTGGCGCACGTCGGTGAGAACCTGCGCCGCCTGCGTATGCGCGGCTTCCGCGCGCACGACGGCCGAGCGGGCTTCGTCGGCGAGCAGCGCCTGCGCACGCACCTGGCGGCCGAGATTCTCGATTTCCTGCTGACGCGCAAGCATGCCCGCCTGCTCGCTGTCGGCGGCGTAAAGCTGTACGCCCACGCGCGTCACGCTGTGGCCGGCCTTCACGACGAAAGCCGCGCCGCCCGGCAACTGCGCGCGTTGCGCCAGCGCTTCGGAAAGATCGTTGGCGACGAAGACCGAGCCGAGCCATTCGTTGAGCACGGCGCGCAACCCGGCATCGTCGATGCGCACGAGCGAGAGCAGCGGCGTGAGACCGGCCGGCGCTTCGCTTGCCTGACCGGCGGCGGGCGGCGAATAGAATGCGAGCTTGGCAGGCGGCGCGTCGCTCGCGAACGCCTTCACCCAATCGAGATTCGAGACTTCGAGCGCAGCCAGGCGTTCGCGCAGCACGGCTTCGAGCGCCGTTTCCCAGCCCGCCTCGACATGCAGCTTCTTCCACAAACGCGGCAGCGCGCCCAGTTCGTGACGTTCGAGCCACGGCTGGATCTTGCCTTCGGTCTGCACGTTTTCCTGGAGCTGCTTGAGCGCCGCGAGCCGCGCTTCGAACTGATGGATTTGCGCGTTTTCCGCCTGCACGCGCTCGTGCGCGGCACGGCGCTCCGCGTCGAGGCGCGGCACCGTTTCCTGCGCGTCGGCGAGGCGCGCCTGAGCGTCGTGAAGGATCTCTTCCTGTTCGGCAAGCTGCATGCGCAACTCTTCGAGTTGCGCTTCGTCGGGCGCGTCGAGGCCGCCTTCCTCGGACTTCAGCCGCTCCTCGCGCTGCTGAAGCTGCTGGAGCATTTGATCGGCGTTGCGCTGATGCGCGGCTTCGAGCTTGAGCGCCTGCTCCGTGCGCGCGATGCCCGCGCGCTCGTCGTTCAGTTGCGCCTGGGCGTCGCGCCAGCGGTTTTCGAGCGCCGGCAGCGCTTCCTGCTTCGCGGCGGCGTCCTCTTCGGCGAGCGCCGCTTTTTCCTCGGCGATCGCAAGCTGCTCCTCGGCATCCTCGATATCGCCTTGCGCCTTTTGCGCCTGCGCCTGCCATTGCTCGCGCTGCGCCGCGAGCGCGGCGATTTGCGCCTGCACGCGGTTGCGCGATTCGACGATGAACTTGATTTCGGCTTCGAGGCGGCTCACTTCAGCGTTCGCTTCATAGAGCCCGCCTTGCGCGCCCTGCATCGCATCGCTCGCCGCATAGTGCGCGACGCGCAGCGTTTCGAGCTGCGCCTCCACTTCGCGCAATTGCGCCGTGTGGCGTTCGAGGTCGATCTGCGCCTGCTCGATCGCGCGCTGCTGGCGCTGCTGTTCGGCGGCCGCCTCGTTCTTGCGCAACAGCCACAGCAAGCGCTGCTTTTCCTCGCCTTCGCCTTGCAGCTCGCGAAATTTCGTTGCGACCACCGCCTGGCCTTCGAGCTTTTCCAGGTTGGCCGAGAGTTCGCGCACGATGTCTTCGACGCGCGTAAGGTTCTCGCGCGTGTCGTGCAGACGGTTCTCGGTCTCCCGGCGGCGCTCCTTGTACTTCGAAACCCCGGCGGCTTCTTCGAGGAACACGCGCAGTTCTTCGGGCTTCGCTTCGATGATGCGGGCGATCATGCCCTGCCCGATGATCGCGTACGCGCGCGGGCCGAGGCCCGTGCCGAGGAAGATGTCCTGAATGTCCCGGCGGCGCGCGGGCAGATTGTTGATGTAGTAGCTGGACGTGCCGTCGCGCGTCAGCACGCGCTTCACGGCGATTTCCGCATACTGGCCCCACTGGCCCGCGGCGCGCCCGTCGGCGTTGTCGAACACGAGTTCGACGCTTGCCCGGCTGCCCGGCTTGCGCGCGGTGGAACCGTTGAAGATGACGTCCTGCATCGACTCGCCGCGCAACTCGGACGCACGCGATTCGCCGAGCACCCAGCGCACCGCGTCGATGATGTTGGACTTCCCGCAGCCATTTGGCCCGACCACGCCGACGAGTTGGCCCGGTACCTGGAAATGCGTGGGATCGACGAAAGACTTGAAGCCAGCGAGTTTAATCGAGGTCAGACGCACGGCGATATCGCTGTTGGAATAGTGGTGAACGGGACCGCCCGTGCCGCACCTCGCCGCGCTGCGCCGCGCGAGCGCGGCATCCATCGCACGGCGGCGGGATGCGCACGATGCAGCCGCCACGGCTCGCCGCGCGAACACGCCCATGGCGCGTCCCGGCGGCGGGAATCAGGGGCAATCATACCATCGCGCGCGCACCGTCCCGCGCGGGGGAAGGCGGCGCGGCAAGGTTGGCGCGCGGATCGGCGCGATCGTCGGCGGCATCGGCATCGGCATCGGCATCGGCATCGGCATCGGCATCGGCATCGGCATCGGCATCGGCGCGGCGTGCCTGCCTTGCGGCCGCGCCGGCGCCGCTACCCTCGTTGTCGTCATGAGGATCGTCAGGACCGCCATCGCCGTCGCCGCGATCGCGGATATCGCGCGTTGCGCCGTCGTGGCGCGCGTCGGCGTTCGTCATTGCATCGGCTTCGGCGTTCACGGGCGCTATCGGCGCGCCGCCTCGCTGCGCACCTTGCGCGCGATGCAGCCAACTCGACAGCAACGAGGCAAGCACGATGCACGCGCCGCCCGCCCACTCGCGCGGCCCCGGCATTTCGCCCGCGAATAGCCACGAGGAGAGCGCCGTCACGACGAGTTCGAACAACATGATGATGGACGCGCGATTGGCCGGCACGCGCGCGAGCCCGTACTGCACCAGCATGTTGTTGCTGCCGAGCACGACGCCCAGCGCCAGCACGAGCAGCACGACGCGAGCGAGAGGCTCGCCGGCGGGCGCGGCGGACATCGGCTCGAAGCACGAAGCCAATGCGCCGAACAGCGCCGCGCCGCCGAAGATCACGGCCGTGCGCATTTCCGGCTTCATCGCGGGCAGCACGCGGCTCGTTTTCACGACCAGCACATTGCTCATGGCGAAACCCATGCCGCCCGCGAGTCCCGCCCATTCGGCCGGATTGGCGGGCAACGGCATGCCCAGATTCGGCGACCACAGCATCAGCACCGCGCCCAGCAGCGAAAGCGCCGCGAGCGCGCTGCCCGGCAAGGTGAGGCGTTCATGGAGGATGAAATGCGCGAACAGTGCGGTCCACGCCGGGGTCAGGTAGAAAAGCAGCAGCACGCGCATCACTTCGCCGTGGATCGCGCCCCAGACGAAACCCACGTTGGTCACGCCCGCCGCAAGCCCGAGCATCGGCAAAACGCGGTGCCAGCGCAAGGTCGCGATCGAGCGCCAGCGCAGCAGCAGCACGAACAGGCAGCCGACCGCGCTGGTCGCCGCGCTCGACGCCGTGCCCGTGAGCCCGAAAGCCGCCAGCATGCGCAACGGATACCAGACCACGCCCCAAACCGAGGCGCCGATCATGATGGCAAGCGTCGGGGCGGCAGCGTGCAGGCTTGGGTTCCGGCTCATCGCGCACTCCGCTTTGCCTGCGCCTCGCACACCGCCTGGATCGAAAACCGCATCTTTTTCCCTTGTTCGATGATCGCCGATGGCCCTCGCAGCGCGGCCGCGCGCCTATCACGCCAATGCCGCGCTCCCGCAGGCGCGCCCGGCGACGCGCGCTTCGCCACGTTATAATTCACGGCTTGCGCCTGAAAACGCCAGCAAGGCCCGCAATCCACGCCGTGCCCCGCCCGCCGCCGCGCCAGCGTTGCGCGCATCCGCGCGCCGGGCCGCCGGCATCGTGCCACGCCTCGTCTTCGCCCACGCCAGTCCGACGCCCAAGTGAATCCGCTACTCGACACCCTTCAGACCTATCCCTTCGAAAAGCTCCGCGCGCTGTTCCAGTACGTCACGCCGAAAGCCGGCCTGCGCCACATCAGCTTCGGGATCGGCGAGCCGAAACATCCGACGCCCGCGCTGATCCGCGACGCCGTGGTCGCTTCGCTCGACGGGCTGGCGGTCTATCCGGCCACGGCGGGCATGCCCGCGCTGCGCGAGTCGATCGCGAAATGGGTGAAGGCGCGCTACGCGCTGCCCGCCGTCGATGCGAATACGCAAGTCCTGCCCGTTTCGGGCTCGCGCGAGGCGCTGTTCGCGCTCGCGCAGGCCGTGGTCGACCCGACGCTCGGCGTGAAGGACCCGGCGAAACGCGCGATCGTACTCTGCCCGAACCCGTTCTACCAGATTTACGAAGGCGCGGCGCTGCTCGGCGGCGGCGAGCCGTACTTCGTGAACAGCGATCCGGCCCGCAACTTCGCCTGCGACTATTCGCAAGTGCCCGAGGAAATCTGGGCGCGCACGCAACTGCTTTTCGTCTGCTCGCCGGGCAATCCCACGGGCGCCGTCATCACGCTCGACGACTGGCGCGAACTCTTCGCGCTGTCCGACAAATACGGCTTCGTGATCGCCTCGGACGAGTGCTATTCGGAAATCTACTTCGACGAATCGAAGCCGCCGCTCGGCGGTCTCGAAGCGGCGCACCGGCTCGGCCGCGGCTTCGAGCGCCTCGTCATGCTGTCGAGCCTCTCGAAGCGCTCGAACGCACCCGGCATGCGCTCGGGCTTCGTGGCCGGCGACGCCGCGATCCTCAAGCAATTCCTGCTGTACCGTACCTATCACGGCTCGGCCCTCTCGCCGGTCTGGCAATCCGCCAGCATCGCCGCGTGGAGCGACGAAACGCACGTGCGCGAAAACCGCGCGAAGTACGTGCAAAAGTTCTCGACCGTCACGCCGATGCTCGCCGAACACCTCGACGTGAAACTGCCCGACGCCGCGTTCTATCTCTGGGCCAACGTCGCGCGCACCGGCCTTTCGGATACCGCGTTCGCCCAGCGTCTGTACGCCGACTATAATGTGACGGTTCTGCCCGGCTCGTTCCTCGCGCGCGAAGCGCACGGCGCGAATCCGGGCGAAGGCTTCGTGCGCCTCGCGCTCGTCGCCGATGTCGAGGAGTGCATCGAGGGCGCGAAGCGCATCGTCGACTTCTGCCGCTCGCTCGAACCGTAACGCCTTCCTCGTGCGCGCCGGGCCCATGCCGGGCCGACCTCGTCCCGGCCACGCCGCGCGCACCGCCGATTTCATCTTCAAACTCACGCGAAACCATCACCATGTCGCAACAACTTCAGCAGACCATCGACACCGCCTGGGAAAACCGCGCCGACTTCTCGGCGAAGTCCGCACCGAACGACGTGCGTGAGGCCGTCGCCCACGTCATCGCCGAGCTGGACAAAGGCGCGCTGCGCTGCGCCGAGAAGAAGGACGGCGACTGGGTCGTCAACCAGTGGGTGAAGAAGGCCGTGCTGCTGTCGTTCCGTCTGGAAGACAATGCGCCGATGCCCGCGGGCGGCTACAGCCAGTTCTACGACAAGGTGCCCTCGAAGTTCGCGAATTACACGGCCGAAGACTTCGCCGCGGGCGGCTTTCGCGTCGTGCCGCCGGCCATCGCGCGCCGCGGTTCGTTCATCGCGAAAAACGTCGTGCTGATGCCGTCGTACACCAACATCGGCGCGTACGTCGACGAAGGCACGATGGTCGACACCTGGGCGACCGTCGGTTCGTGCGCGCAGATCGGCAAGAACGTACACCTTTCGGGCGGCGTGGGCATCGGCGGCGTGCTGGAACCGCTCCAGGCGAACCCCGTCATCATCGAGGACAACTGCTTCATCGGCGCGCGCTCGGAAGTCGTGGAAGGCGTGATCGTCGAGGAAAACTCGGTCATCTCGATGGGCGTGTACCTCGGCCAGTCGACCAAGATTTACGACCGCGAAACCGGCGAAGTCTCCTATGGCCGCATTCCGGCGGGCTCGGTCGTGGTCGCGGGCAATCTGCCCTCGAAAGACGGCTCGCACAGCCTCTACTGCGCGGTGATCGTCAAGAAGGTGGACGCCAAAACGCGCGCCAAGGTCGGCCTCAACGAGCTGCTGCGAGGCGACTGATGGCCAAGGCCGCGAAAACCGTCGTCTACGGCATCCCGAACTGCGACACCGTGAAGAAAGCGCGCGTGTGGCTCGAGGAACACGGCGTCGAATTCGAATTTCACGACTTCAAGAAGGCCGGCGTGTCGAACGCGCTGGTGCAGGACTGGTTGAAGGACGTGCCGATGGATCAGCTCATCAACAAGCGCGGCACCACGTGGCGCGGCCTGTCCGACGTACACAAGGCCGAAGCCGACACGACCGCCGGCGCGATCGCGCTGATGATCCACAAGCCGTCGATCATCAAGCGCCCGGTGATCGTCGTGAACGGTCGCGTGAAGACGCTCGGTTTTTCCGCCGAGCAGTACGCGGAATTGTTCGCCTGATCTTTCCGCGGCGCGTCGCACTCGCCTCGCAAAGCGCTCGACGCCCGCATGACAAGCTGTTGCCGGCCCCTGTTCGATCAGCGGTGCCGGCATTTTTATTGAAAGTGGTTCTTTTATGTCCGCCACCCTCGCTCTTACCGAAGCCCTGATCCGGCGCGCGTCCGTGACGCCCGACGACCAGCATTGCCAGAGCATCATGACCGAGCGCCTCGCCGCGATCGGCTTCGCGTGCGAAACCATCGCGTCCAACGGCGTGACGAACCTCTGGGCCGTCAAGCGCGGCACGGCAGGCGCGGACGGCCCGCTGCTCGCCTTCGCGGGCCACACCGACGTGGTGCCGACCGGCCCGCTCGATCAGTGGAGTTCGCCGCCCTTCGAGCCTTCGCACCGCGACGGCGTGCTCTACGGCCGCGGCGCCGCCGACATGAAGACGTCGCTCGCGGCGTTCGTGGTGGCGAGCGAGGAGTTCGTGGCCGCGCATCCGCAGCATCGCGGCGCGATCGCGTTCCTCATCACCAGCGACGAGGAAGGACCGGCCACCGACGGCACCGTGAAGGTGGTCGAAGCGCTCAAGGCGCGCGGCGAGCGCATGGATTACTGCATCGTAGGGGAACCGACTTCGACGCATACGCTCGGCGACTGCGTGAAGAACGGCCGGCGCGGGTCGATGTCGGGCAAGCTCGTCGTGAAGGGCGTGCAAGGTCACATTGCGTATCCGCATCTCGCGAAGAATCCCGTGCATCTGCTCGCGCCGGCGCTCGCCGAACTCGTCGCCGAAAAGTGGGACGACGGCAACGACTATTTCCCGCCCACCACCTGGCAGGTGTCGAACCTGAACAGCGGCACGGGCGCGAGCAACGTGATTCCCGGCCACGCCGACGTGATGTTCAACTTCCGCTTCTCGACCGCGAGCACGGTGGAAGGCCTGCAACAACGCGTACACGCGATCCTCGACAGGCACGGCCTGAACTACGACCTCACATGGACCGTGAGCGGCCAGCCTTTTCTCACGCCGCGCGGCGCGCTCTCGAACGCGCTGGAAACGGCGATTCTCGACGAAACCGGCGTGACGACGGAACTGTCGACCACGGGCGGCACGTCGGACGGCCGTTTCATCGCGCGCCTCTGCCCGCAAGTCGTGGAATTCGGGCCGCCCAACGGCAGCATCCACAAGATCGACGAGCATATCGAAGTGAAATTCGTCGATCCGCTCAAGAACGTGTACCGCCGCGTGCTCGAACAACTGATCGCGTAAGGCGTTCGAACTGGAGTCCCCTCTATGACGCACCCGCTTGCCACTGCTTTTGCCACCGTGCGCGATTTGCTGCGCTACGGCGTCTCGCGCTTTTCCGGCGCGCAACTCGCGTTCGGTCACGGCACGAGCAACGCCTACGACGAAGCCGCGTATCTCGTGCTGCACACGCTGCATTTGCCGCTCGACCTGCTCGAACCGTTCCTCGACGCGCGGCTCACGACCGAGGAAATCGACAAGGTGCTGGGCGTGATCGAGCGCCGCGCGATCGAGCGCGTGCCCGCCGCCTACATCACGCAGGAAGCGTGGATGCACGGCGTGCGTTTTTACGTCGACGAACGCGTGATCGTCCCGCGCTCGTTCATCGGCGAGTTGCTGGCCGACGGCCTGCAACCGTACGTGGAAGATCCCGAGGAAGTGGGCGCGGTGCTGGAACTCTGCACGGGCTCGGCGAGCCTCGCGGTGCTCGCGGCGCACGCATTCCCGAACGCCGACATCGACGCCGTGGATCTCTCGGCGCCCGCGCTCGAAGTGGCGGCGCGCAACGTGCATGAACATGGTCTTGACGAACGCATCGCGCTGTTCGAAGGCGACCTGTTCGCGCCCCTGCCCGAGCGCCGCTACGACGTGATCCTCACGAATCCGCCCTATGTGAACGCCGCGTCGATGGAGGCGCTGCCGCCCGAATATCGCCACGAGCCGGAGATGGCGCTCGCGGGCGGCGAGGACGGCATGGACATCGTGCGCCGCATCGTGAAAGAGGCGCGCAACTGGCTCACCGACGAAGGCGTGCTGGTGGTCGAGATCGGCAACGAGCGCGAGAACGTGGAAGCGGCGTTCGGCGGCCTCGATCTTGTATGGCTCTCGACGAGCGCGGGCGACGATCAGGTGTTCCTGATCCAGGCGGGCGATCTGCCGGTTTGAAGCTGGCGTGAATCGGCCTGAATCCGGGTCGAGTTCCGCTCGAACCCGGCCGGAAAGTCGTTCGAGCCCACGCTGGCTAACTGGCTAACTGGCTAACTGGCTAATGGCCCACACGGACCTGCACGCACGGGCCGTCTGGCCGCCGGCCGCCTTCGTGAATCGCCTTCGTTAATCGCCTTCGATAGTCGCCTTCGATAGTCGCCCTCCATACGGCTTCGGTAAGATTGGCGTTTCCGGCTCCGCGCACCGGGGCGCGGGCCATGCCGTCAGGCCCTGGGAGCGTCCTTCGCCTCTATGCATCTCGACTGGTTACACCTCGGCACCCTGCTCGCGATCATCCATTTGTTCGGATTGATCGCGGCGTGCCACGCCATTCTCAACACGCGCACCTCGCAAGGCGCGATCGCATGGGCCGTCTCGCTCGCGACGATGCCCTACCTCACGCTCGTCCCCTACCTCTTTCTCGGCCGCAGCAAGTTCGCCGGTTACGCCGATGCGCGGCGCCTGCGCAACGAAACGCTGCGCGCTCGCACCGACGTACCCGACTGGGACAAGCTCGTTTCCGCCGGCGAATGGCCCGCCGACGCGCTCGGCGTGCGCGTGATCCGCACCTTCGCTCGGCTGGGCGGCATGCCGCTCGTTCCCGGCAACAGCGTGCGCACGCTGCCCAACGGCGAAGCAACCTTCTCCGCCATCTTCGACGCCATCGAGCGCGCCCAGCACTACGTGCTCGTGCAGTTCTTCATCGTGCGCGCCGACGCGCTCGGCGACATGCTCAAGGAACTGCTGATCGCCTGCGCGCAACGCGGCGTGCGCGCGTATTTCCTCTACGACAGCATCGGTTCCTTCGATCTGCCCGCGCGCTATGTGAACGAGTTGCGTGACGGCGGCGTGGACGTGCATCCGTTCTCCACCACCCATTTCGTCAACCGCTTCCAGCTCAACTTTCGCAATCACCGCAAGATCGTCGTGGTCGACGGGCAGTGCGCGTTCGTCGGCGGGCACAACGTCGGCATCGAATATCTCGGTGCGAATCCCCGGCTTTCGCCGTGGCGCGACACGCATATCGAAGTGCGCGGGCCGGTAGTGGCGAATCTGCAATTTGCCTTCACGGAAGACTGGTACTGGGCGACGCAGAAGCTGCCCGAGTGCCGGCCGCCCACGGTCGAGCCGCGCGACGGCGACGACATGTATTGCCTCGTCATGCCCACCGGCCCGGCCGACCGCCAGGAAACCTGCTCGCTCTTTTTCGTCGAGGCGATCAACGCGGCGAAGAAGCGCCTCTGGATCACGACGCCCTATCTCGTGCCCGACTCGGCCGTGTTCGCGGCGCTGCGCCTCGCCGTGCTGCGCGGCGTGGACGTGCGCATCATGATCCCGAGCCGCCGCGACCATTACGTGGTGTTCGAGGCGTCCATGCTCTACGCCTACGACGCGGTGCGTGCCGGCATTCGCATCTTCCGCTACACGCCGGGCTTTCTGCACCAGAAGATCGTGCTGATCGACGACGTGGCCGCCGCCGTCGGCAGCGCGAATCTCGACAACCGCTCGTTCCGGCTGAACTTCGAGGTCATGGTGGTGACCGTACACCACGGCTTCGCGGCCGAAGTCGAGGCAATGCTGCTGCGCGACTTCGACGAGACCGTCGAGATCGACCGCAGCGAATACCGCGACGCACCGGCATGGCGCAAGATCACGATGCATCTGGCGCGCCTGTTCGCGCCGATTCTCTAGCGCCGCCGGTCGTCAGCCCGCCTTTCGTACGCCCTTCACACGCGCCTTTCAAACGCGCCTTTCACTACGTTTTCCCGCACGCGATTCAGAGCAGCTTTTCGATGTCCGCCTCGATCGCCTCGGGCTTCGTGACCGGCGCGTAGCGCTTCACCACGTTGCCGTTGCGGTCGACGAGAAACTTCGTGAAATTCCACTTGATGGCTTCGAGCCCGAGCAGGCCAGGCGCCTCGCCCGTGAGCCAGCGATAAAGCGGATGCGCGTTCGCGCCGTTGACGTCGATCTTCGCGAACATCGGGAAGGTCACGCCGAAATTTTTCTCGCAGAAACCGCCGATCTGCGCGGCGTCGCCGGGCTCCTGCTTGCCGAACTGGTTGCACGGAAAACCGAGCACTTCCAGCCCGCGCGCGGCATGCGCGTCGTAAAGCTTTTGCAGACCCGCGTATTGCGGCGTGAACCCGCATTCGCTCGCGGTATTGACGATCAAGAGCACCTTGCCCGCATAGCGTTCGAGGCTGACCGGCTCGCCGCCGCCCAGCGGTTGCGCCGAAAACGAATAGATCGAGGTCATCTGGCTCTCCCGTGGAAAAGCGCCAGTCTACGTGAGAACCCGCTTCGCCCGCACCCTGGCCGAATGGCTAGCCGTTCGGATGATGCCGGCGCGGGCGCGCCACAGTTTAAAATGGCGATTCGTTTCCTTTTGCCGGCGCCGTCGTGATCCGCTTCAATCAATTCAGTCTTGCCCGCGGCACCAAGCCGCTTTTCGACCAGACCTCGTTCACGTTGAATCCGGGCGAAAAAGCCGGCCTCGTCGGCGCGAACGGCGCGGGCAAATCCACCTTGTTCGCCGTGCTGCGCGGCGAACTGCACGCCGACGGCGGCGACTTTTCGCTGCCGCCTTCGTGGCGCATCGCGCACGTCGCGCAGGAAACACCGGCCGTCGACCGCACCGCGCTCGACTACACGCTCGACGGCGACGCCGCCCTGCGCGAGATCGAGGCGCGCATCGCCGCCGCGTCGGCCGCGCACGACGGCGCGGCGGAGGCCGAGGCGCACGGCGCATTCGCCGACGCCGACGGCTACACGGCCGCCTCGCGCGCAGAAGCGCTGCTGCTGGGCCTGGGCTTCACGCTCGACCAGACGCGCCAGCCGGTCACCAGCTTCTCGGGCGGCTGGCGCATGCGCCTGAATCTCGCGCAGGCGCTCATGTGCCGCTCCGACCTGCTGCTGCTCGACGAACCCACGAACCACCTGGATCTCGACGCGATCGTCTGGCTCGAAGACTGGCTGCATCGCTATCCGGGCACGCTCATCGTGATCTCGCACGACCGCGAATTCCTCGATTCAGTCTGCAACGTCACGCTGCACCTCGAAAATCAGCAAATCAAGCGCTATGGGGGCAACTACTCGCAGTTCGAAATCCTGCGCGCGCAGCAACTCGCGCTCCAGCAAAGCGCCTACGAAAAGCAGCAACGCACCGTCGCGCATCTGCAAAGCTTCATCGACCGCTTCAAGGCCAAGGCCACCAAGGCCCGCCAGGCGCAAAGCCGCGTGAAGGCGCTGGAAAAGATGGAGCTGATCGCGCCGGCGCACGCAAGCTCGCCGTTCACGTTCGAGTTCCGCACGCCCGACTCCGCGCCCAATCCCATGCTCGTCATGGAAGACGTGCGCTGTGGCTATCGCGCCGAAGACGGCAGCGAAACGCCTATCGTCGAGCGCGTCGCGCTTTCCATCCAGAACGGTCAGCGTATCGGTTTGCTCGGCGCGAACGGCCAGGGCAAGTCGACGCTCATCAAAACGCTCGCGGGCACGCTCGCGCCGCTTTCCGGCGAAACGCGCACGGGCAAGGGCTTGCAGATCGGCTATTTCGCGCAGCATCAGCTCGAAACGCTGCGCCCGGCCGACACGCCGCTCCAGCATCTCGCGCGTCTCGCGCCCGACACGCGCGAACAGGAACTGCGCGACTTCCTCGGCGGCTTCAACTTCCCCGGCGAAATGGCCACCGCGCCCATCGCGCCGTTCTCGGGCGGCGAAAAAGCGCGCCTCGCGCTCGCGCTCATCATCTGGCAAAAGCCGAATCTGCTGCTGCTCGACGAACCGACCAACCACCTGGATCTCGAAACCCGCCACGCGCTCACCATGGCGCTCGCGCAATTCGAAGGCACGTTGATCCTCGTTTCGCACGACCGGCACTTGCTGCGCGCGACGACCGACCAGTTCATGCTCGTCGCGAAACATCGGCTGCAACCGTTCGACGGCGATCTCGACGACTATCGCGACTGGCTGCTTCAGCACGCGGCCGAACAGCGCGCGGCGCTCAAGGAAGCGGCCGGCACGGCGAATGCGACCGGCACGGCCAACGGGGGCAACGGCGCGAGCGCGGCGGACGGCGTCAATCGCAAGGAACAGCGCCGTCAGGAGGCCGAGCAGCGCCAGAAGGTTGCGCACCTGAAAAAGCCTTTGCAGGCGAAAATCGGCAAGATAGAGAAAGAGATGGATGCGCTCAATGCGGAAAAAGGCACGCTGGAGGCGTTCGTGGCCGACCCAGCGAGCTACGAGCCGCAGCAAAAGAGCCGTCTGACCGAAGCGATACGCCGCCAGGCCGAAGTCCAGACGCGGCTCGAAACGCTCGAAGCCGATTGGCTCGAAGCGCACGAAGCGCTCGAACAACTCGGGTGACGCGCTTCCGGCGACGCCTCGAACGCCACCCGCAACGCCGCCTCTAACCTACGCTTACCGGACCGCTGCTTGTCACCGTCTTTCGCCGAGGAGAAACGAGTGCCGTCATCCGCCGCCTTGCAGGGCCTGCGCGTTCTCGACCTGACCTTGCTGTTGCCCGGTCCCGTGGCCACCTTGCGGCTCGCGGAAATGGGCGCCGACGTGCTCAAGATCGAGCCGCCGGGCGCCGGAGACGCCGCGCGCGTCATGATGCAAAGCGCCACCGACGAGGTGGCGGCGCGGCCCGGCGCGTTCTATCGGCTCGTCAATCGCGGCAAGCGCGAAACGCGGCTCGACCTCAAGACCGAAAGCGGCCGCTCGGTGCTGCTGGCGCTGGCGCGCGACGCGGACGTGCTCGTCGAAAGCTTCCGGCCCGGCGTGATGAGCAAGCTCGGCGTCGGCTACGAAGTGCTGCGCGACGTCAACCCGAAACTGGTGTATTGCGCGATCACGGGGTACGGCACGCAGGGGCCGTTCGCCGGGCATCCCGGCCACGACATCAACTATGTCGCCTATGCGGGCGTGCTCGACCAGCTCGCCAGTCGCGACGGCGTGCCCGTGCTGCCCAACTTCCAGATCGCCGATCTGCTTGGCGGCGCGCTTTCGGCGGTCACGCAGATTCTCGCGGCGCTGTGGGCCGTGGCGCGCGGCGGCGAAGGCCGTTTCGTCGACGTTTCGATGGCGCACGAGAGCTACGCGAACAACGTGGTGGCCCAGGTCGCGCTCGCCAACGACGACGCGGCGGCGCTCCAGCCCGGCGGCGGTCTGCTCAACGGCGGCGTGCCCTGCTACAACCTCTATCGCACCCAGGAAGGCCGCTGGCTCGCCGTGGGCGCGCTCGAACTGAAGTTCTGGCAAACGCTTTGCCACGCGCTGGGCCGCGACGATTGGGCGCAACGCCACTGGAGCCTCGGCCAGGCCATCGGCGGCGCCGACGCGGTCACGCTCACGCGCGAACTCGCCGGCATCTTCGCTTCGGAAACGCTGCAAACGTGGATCGACCGCCTCGAAGCGATCGACTGCTGCGTTTCGCCGGTGCTCACGCCGGGCGAAGCGGCGCGGCATCCCCTGTTCAACGCCGACGTCTTGCAGGCAATGATGAACGACATGGAACAACGCCAGCGCGCGCAGGAAGGCGGGCCGAGCCGGCAAGCCGCGCAGACCGGCGCCTCGAATGCGGCGAGTTCCTATCAGCAAAACCAGCCGGGACAAGCCGGCGATACCACGGCTACCACGGCGCCCGGCAACAAGAAGCCGCCCAACTACAATCCGTGGCTCTGAACGCCTCGAACCCGCTGAGCGTATCGGGGGCATCAAAACAAGAATGGGCGCCTTCGAGCGCCCATTCCTGATCCCGCTTTCGGCTTAGCGCCGCGGCAGCGTTTGCCGGGGTGTGCGCTCGTCGTCGTAGAGCACGTGTTTGCGGCCTTCCACATGATGCGCGATGGTGCTGCGCACTTCCGCTGCCGTGACGTCTTCCGCGACCACGCGGCGCGAAATGCGGCCGTCGCCGTCGATCCATTCGACGATGCGGCAGCTACTGCCCCAAGGCTGCAAGAGCGGTTCCGAAACCCGGCAGCCGCGCACGACGATCGATCGAGCGCTCATGAACGTATCAGTCTGTTTCAAGTCGCTATCCTTTCCGCTGGATGCGGGTTACATATCGGGCACAGGATAGGGAAAACACGAACTGAAATGGTTACAGCGCCAACCAGGGTTGTTACTAATCATTACGTGACAGGTCAGGCGCCGCCGACGCCCGCGCCGCCCTCAGTCCAGCTCGCGAACGCGGTCGATGGCTTCTTCGATCCGCTCCACGGCAATCACGGTCAAACCGTCGATCGGCTGCTTTGGCGCATTGGCGCGGGGAATCAGCGCGCATGAAAAGCCCAGCTTGGCCGCTTCCTTCAAGCGCTCCTGCCCGCGCGGCGAGGGACGGATCTCGCCCGCGAGACCGACTTCGCCAAAAACGATCAGACCCTTGGGCAACGCCTTGTTACGCATCGACGAGTGAATCGAGAGCAGCACGGCAAGGTCGGCGGCGGGCTCGGTGATCTTCACGCCGCCCACTGCGTTCAGGAACACGTCCTGATCGAAGCACGCAATGCCGGCATGGCGATGCAGCACTGCCAGCAGCAGCGCGAGGCGATTCTGTTCGAGGCCAACGGCGAGGCGCTTCGGGTTGGGCACGTGCGCCGTATCCACGAGCGCCTGCACTTCCACCAGCAGCGGGCGCGTGCCTTCCTGCGTCACGAGCACGCACGAACCCGGCACGCTCTGCTCGTGCTGCGACAGAAATAGCGCCGACGGATTCGCCACGCCGCGCAAGCCCTTTTCCGTCATCGCGAACACGCCCAGTTCGTTGACGGCGCCGAAACGGTTCTTGAACGCGCGCACGAGACGGAACGACGAATGGGTGTCGCCTTCGAAATACAGCACGGTGTCGACGATATGTTCGAGCACGCGCGGGCCCGCGAGATTGCCCTCCTTCGTCACGTGGCCGACCATGATGATCGCGGTGCCCGACTGCTTCGCGATGCGCGTGAGCTGCGCCGCGCACTCGCGCACCTGCGCGACCGAGCCGGGCGCCGAGGTCAGTGCTTCGGAATAGATCGTCTGGATCGAGTCGATCACGGCCACGTCGGGCTTTTCCGCCTCGATCGTCGCCTGGATTTTTTCGAGCTGGATTTCAGCGAGCAGTTGCAGTTCGCTCGCCTTCGAGCCCGGATCGAGCAGCGCGAGCCGTTGCGCGCGCAACGCGATCTGCGCCGCCGATTCCTCGCCGCTCACGTAGAGCGCGCGACGTTCGGCCGCGATCTGCGCGAGCGACTGGAGCAACAGCGTGGACTTGCCGATGCCGGGATCGCCGCCGATCAGCACCACGCCGCCCGCCACGAGCCCGCCGCCCAGCACGCGGTCGAACTCGCCCACGCCCGTGGTGAAGCGCGGCACGTCGGACGCTTCGATGTCGGCCAGCCGGCGCACCGGCGCGCTCTTGGCGAGCGCCTGGAAACGGTGGTTGCCCGCGGGTTCCGCCACGCTCTCCACCAGCGTGTTCCATGCCTGGCACGCGGGACACTGCCCTTGCCACTTCGGCACCTGCCCGCCGCATTCGGTGCAGATGTACAGCGTCTTGACCTTCGCCATGCTTTTTGCCATGCGTTCCTGCTTGTTGCTGCTTCGTTCTTTTTAAGGGCGGCGCGCGCTTGCCCGTTATTCCGCGCGCACCGGCACGCGCGGGGCCACCGCGCACATGAGTTCATAGCCGATCGTGCCGCACGCCTGCGCGACTTCGTCGATCGGCAGATGCGCGCCCCATAGCTCGACGCGCGTGCCCACGCCCGCGTTCTGCACCGGCGTGAGATCGACCGTGAGCATATCCATCGAAACGCGCCCGACCACGCGCGTGCGCACGCCATCGACGATCACGGGCGTGCCTTCGGGCGCGACGCGCGGATAGCCGTCGGCGTAACCGCACGCCACCACGCCGATGCGCATGGGCTGGCGCGCCGTGAAGGTCGAGCCATAGCCGACCGTCTGTCCTTCGGCCACCTGCTGCGTGGCGATGATTTCCGAGGCCAGCGTCATCGCGGGCTGCAAGCCGACGCCTTCGAGCGCGGCCGCCACGCCCGAAGGCGACGCGCCATACAGGATGATGCCGGGCCGCACCCAGTCGAAGTGCGAGTCGGGATGCCAGAGCGTGGCCGCCGAGTTGGCGAAGCTGCGCGCGCCCGCGATGCCGTGCGCGCCGCGCTCGAACGCTTCCATTTGTTCGGCGATGCCGCGCGGCGTGTCGGCGTCGGCGAAATGCGTCATCAGCGTGATCTGACCGATGCCGGCCGCGGCGCGCGCCCGCTCCCACGCGGCGCGGTACTTCTCGGGCGTGTAGCCGAGGCGGTTCATGCCGCTATTCATCTTGAGCTGGATGTTGACCGGCTTCGACAGGCGCGCCATTTCGAGCATGCGCATCTGTTCGTCGCAATGCACGACGGTCGTGAGGCTGTAACGGTCGATCACGTCGATGTCGGTCGGCCGGAAAAAGCCTTCCAGCAGCAGGATCGGGCCGGCCCAGCCCAGCTCGCGCAATTTCACCGCTTCTTCGAGGTCGAGCAGGCCGAAACCGTCCGTCGCGCGCAAACCGGGAAACGCCCGCGCAAGCCCGTGCCCGTAAGCGTTGGCCTTCACGACGGCCCAGATTTTCGACCTGGGCGCGTACTTGCGGACAACGGCGAGATTATTGGCGAGAGCGGGGGTGTGAATCGTTGCTGAGAGGGGGCGCGGCATGGGAGATTTTTCGCAAAGACGCTTTCGAATCAGGAGCTTACAGGGTGTTTTCAGCGCCCGGCGGGCCCGCCTGATGGGCGGTCAAGGATTGTGCTAGTCCGAATACACCTATTTTCGTGATATAAAGCCCTGCGCACAACCCATTTCGAACGTAATAAGCCCGGATGCCTCCCACCCGTCCGGGGCGGACGGACCGCAGCGAGGACAGCATCGCATCAGATGAAAAAAGGCTTTTACACCATCATGGCCGCGCAGTTTTTTTCGTCGTTGGCCGACAATGCGCTCCTGATCGCCGCGATTGCACTGCTCAAAGATTTAAACGCCCCGAACTGGATGACGCCGCTGCTAAAGCTGTTTTTCGTCCTGTCCTACGTCGTTCTTGCCGCATTCGTCGGCGCCTTCGCTGATTCCCGCCCCAAGGGCCGCGTGATGTTCATCACGAACACGATCAAGGTCGTGGGTTGCGCCATCATGCTCGCCGGTCTGCATCCTTTGCTCGCTTACGGCATCGTCGGGTTCGGCGCGGCGGCCTATTCGCCCGCCAAATACGGCATTCTCACCGAACTGCTGCCGCCCGAGCGGCTCGTTGCCGCGAACGGCTGGATCGAAGGCACGACGGTCGGCTCGATCATTCTCGGCACCGTGCTGGGCGGCGCGCTCATCAGTCCCCACATTGCCGCGCACGTGATCCGGCACACGCCCGCCGCGATCAACACGCCCGCCGAAGCCGCCATGCTCGTGATCATGGGCATCTACGTGGTGGCCGCGCTGTTCAACCTGCGCATTCCCGACACCGGCGCGCGTTATCCGCGCCAGCAGCACGGTCCGATCCGTCTCATCACCGATTTCGCCGATTGTTTCAACACGCTCTGGCACGACAAGCTCGGCCAGATTTCGCTCGCGGTCACGACCTTGTTCTGGGGCGCGGGCGCCACGCTGCAATTCATCGTACTCAAGTGGGCCGAAGTGTCGCTCGGCATGTCGCTCTCCGAAGGCGCGGTGCTGCAAGCGGTGGTTGCCGTGGGCGTCGCGGCGGGCGCCGTGATCGCGGCCGCGCGCGTGCCGCTCAAGAAGTCGCTCTCGGTGCTGCCGGTCGGCATCGTCATGGGAATCGCCGTCATGCTGATGGCGTTCTACACGCGCAGTCTCTTTCCGCCGCATTGGGGCCTGCATATCGGCCATATGCGTATTTCGGGTTATCTCGTTTTTGCGTATCTGTTCCTCATGGTGGTGGGCGGCCTGTCCGGCTTCTTCGTCGTGCCGATGAACGCCCTGCTTCAGCATCGCGGTCACGTGCTGCTTTCGGCGGGCCATTCGATCGCCGTGCAGAACTTCAACGAGAATCTCTCGGTGCTCGTGATGCTGTGCCTCTACGCCGTGCTCGTCTGGCTCGACGTGCCGGTGACCATTGTGATCGTGCTGTTCGGCACGTTCGTCTGCCTGATGATGTGGCTCGTGATGCGCCGTCATCAGGCCAATCAGCGTTCGTTCGACTCCGTGGCGCTGATCGGCGAAAATCACCGGCATTGAGCCGCGGCGATCGAACGAGGCCGAACGGTCGCGCAGAACGCCGCACGTCGATCGGGTTACGCCGACCGGTTTTCGCCGGCCGATTTCCGCCGGCCAGATACGCCCGCCGATTGCGGCAGCCGATTGACGCTGAGCGACTTGCGCCGAACGACGTACGCCAAACGGATACGCCGACCGAATTGAGGCAACCGAATTGCAGCAATCGAATTGCGGCGACCCCAATTGAGGCAACCGAATTGATGCACCCGTTTGACGGCAGCCGAATCACACCGAACGCTTTGCCCCGATTGACTTGAATTACGCGGATCAACGCGCGGCGCGCCGCCGCCGCATCCCACAAAACTTTTGCGCGTGCCGAGTGATCGCTTCCGGCACGCAAACGCAGCGCAGCGAAGCCGCCATGAATTCACCGATTTGCAACGTCCTCACGATCGCCGGTTCCGACTCCGGCGGCGGCGCCGGCATCCAGGCCGACCTCAAGGCGTTCTCCGCGCTCGGCGCGTACGGCGCGAGCGCGATCGTCGCGCTGACCGCGCAAAACACGCGCGGCGTCACGGCGATCCACGCGCCCGACACGGGCTTCGTCACCGCGCAGCTCGACGCCGTGTTCGACGACATCCGCATCGACGCCGTGAAGATCGGCATGCTCGCCAACGCCTCGATCGTGCGCGCCGTCGCCGACGCATTGCGCCGTTACCAGCCGCCGCGCGTCGTGCTCGACACCGTGATGATCTCCAAAAGCAATCACGCGCTGCTCGCGCCGGAAGCCGTTGCCGCGCTGCGCGACGAACTGCTTCCGCTCGCGGGTATCGTCACGCCGAATCTGCCCGAAGCCGCCGCCTTGCTGGGCGTCGCGCCCGCCACCGACGAAGCGGCGATGGTCGCGCAAGGCGAGGCGCTGCGCGCGCTGGGCGCGCGTGCGGTGCTGATGAAAGGCGGCCATCTCGGCAGCGAGGACAGCCCCGACTGGCTCGTGGAAGCGGGATGCACGCTGCGTCTGGGCGGCCCGCGCGTGCCCGTGACGAATACCCACGGCACGGGTTGCACGCTTTCTTCGGCGATCGCGGCGCTGTGGCCGCAGCGCGACGATCTCGCGCCGGCCGTGAGCGAAGCGAAGCAGTATCTGACCGCCGCGCTCGAAGCCAGCTCGCGGCTCGACGTCGGACACGGCGTGGGGCCGGTGCATCATTTCTGGCGTTGGTGGTGAAGTTCGCGCAAGGGAACCGGAGCGCGCGTTCGCCTGGGGCCCGGTGTGCGCTCAGGTGTGCCCTTCAGGTATGCGCTCAGGTGCGCGCGAACGACGCGGCGCCCTCGGGCCAGTTGTCGGGAACGATGAAACCGCGCGACTGCTCGACATAGCCATTCGATGCGTCGAGGGCGAAAGCGGCGACCATCGACGGTTCTTTCCTATTCGATTGAGCAACCAGGGCGGCCAGCAGCGTTTCGGGATCGGCAGGCGCCGCGACCGCACTTCGCGCCGTCCATGACCGCGCCTTTTCGGCGGGATCGCTGTCTGGCGGCATCGTCATTTCGGGGCTGTTAGTTGCGTCGACAGGAATGGCGCCCATGTCGGCGGCGTCGACATTCGCCGTGATCCGGCACGGCGCCAGCCACGCGAGGCGCGGCAGCGCGCTCCAGCCCTCGGCGCGCTGCGCCCGCGCAAATGCCGGCCATTCCGATTGCGTCACCCACCAGCCCCGCGCGTGAGCGGCCGCAAGTTCGGGCGCCTCCGGCAGCGGCGGCAGCGGCGCCCCAGTGGCGCGATAAAACAGCCGGCCCTTGACCAGCATCTGCGCGCGCCACGGCCCGGCGTAACCGAGCGCCGCAAATTCGGCGCGCTCGCTCAGGCGCAGTTGCCGATCGCGCAAATGCGCCAGCTTCCAGTCGAAGCGATCACGCAGATTCGGCCCGACGAAATCCGCCAGCGCCGCGCCGCCCGCATGCAGGTAGCACTTCACCGCCAGCTCCCAATGCAGTCGCTCGCCCGCGCGAGTTTCCAGCAGGAAATCGCATTCGCCGAGCGTGCGCCCCTCGCCGCGCACCGCCACGTTCTGCGCCACCAGCCGCGCCGACGGACCGTGCGCGAAAAACCAGCCGAGCAGCGCCTCGGCGTAACGCCCGAGACGCGTGGCCGAAGCTCTCGCGAGCGCCGCGTGCAGCGGCGCGGGATCGCGGTCGAGCGCGGCGAGCCAGTTCAGCGCGGCGCGCTTTTCCTCGGCGTCGGAAAAAAGTTGGGCGAACAGCGCGTGCGGCAGTTGCGGCGGTTGCGCGCGCAACAGATCGGCGCTCAGGAGCAGCCACGCGAGATCGCGCACCGCGGCGTCGTTGAGCGCGGCGAAATCGTCGTCGAAACCGGGCATGCCGAGCGACGGATCGTATAGACGCGCGTTTGCCCGCGCGTCGCTCATCGGTCTACGCGTGCCGCGCCGCGCCAGGTGTCGCGCGCAAGGCAAAGATCGGCCCACGCCTTCGACTTGTCTTGGAGGCTGCGCAGCAGATACGCCGGGTGATACGTGACGATGACGGGCACGCCTTCGTACTGATGCACGCGCCCGCGCAACGATGCGATGCTGCCGTCGGTCTTGAGCAGGCTTTGCGCCGCGAAACGGCCGAGCGCGACGATGATCTTCGGCTTCACGAGCGCGACCTGACGCTGTAGATAGGGCTCGCAGCGCGCGACTTCGTCGGGTTCGGGATTGCGGTTGCCCGGCGGCCGGCACTTGATGACGTTGGCGATATAGACATTCTGGCTGCGCTCGAGCGAGAGCGCGCGCAGCATGTTGTCGAGCAGCTTGCCCGCCTGGCCGACGAACGGTTCGCCCTGGCGGTCCTCGTTCTCGCCGGGCGCTTCCCCGATCAGCATCCAGTCGGCCTCGCGATCGCCGACGCCGAACACGGTGTTCGTGCGCTTCTCGCACAGGCGGCAGCGCGTGCAACCGGCGACGCGCTCCGACAGCGCATCCCAGTCGAGCGCGGCAATGTCGTCACGCGGCGCGCGCGGCGGCGCGGGCGCATCGGCGGGCAACGCGGGTTCGGCCACGGCGTCGAACCACGCGAAATCGTCCTCCGTGAAGGGCGGCGGTTCGTCCGATGAAATCGCCGGCGTGGCCTTCGCTTCCTGTAGGGATTCGGGTTGCGGTTCGACCGTCGATGCCGGTCCGGCTTCGAACCGCGCCGCCTGCTGCGAACGCGCGGCCCGCGCCTCGCGCACCGCGTCTTCCTGTGCTGGCTCGACCGTACGCTGCGCCGCAGCCGCTTCGGCCACGCGCGCCGTCGGCTCGACGTCGGCCGCCACGTCCTGCGCGCCGGCGTGCGCGGCTATCGCCACGCCCTTGCGCACCCAGCGCGGCGCGAGCCCAAGCTCCTCGAGCGCGATGTCATCGAGCGCCATTGCCGCCCTCCCCTGCAAAAGAAAAACGCATCACGAGCGCGTCCTCGCGCGTGTGATGACGCGCCGGATAATAGTTCTTGCGACGGCCGATCGTTACGAAACCGAACTGCTCGTAAAGCCGGATGGCCCGATGATTCGACGGTCGCACTTCGAGCAGCAGCCCTTCTAGCCCATGTGTGCGCGACAGCCGTGCCGCTTCACGCAGCATCGCGAGACCCGCGCCCACGCCCTGAGCCTGCGGCGCGACGCACAGATTGAGCAGATGCATTTCGTCGACCACGGGCATCAGCACGCAATAGCCGATCAGCGTGCCGGTGACGTGGCGCATGCACAGGCCGAAGTAGCCGTTGCGCAGCGAATCCTCGAAGTTGCCGCGCGTCCACGGAAATTCGTAGGCGGAGCGCTCGATGACCGAGACTTCGTCGAGATCGCTCTCGGTCATCGGCGAAAGATAACGGTCGGTCATCAGCACGCCGCTCATCGGCCGCCTCCGCCGCCCTCGCCCTTGCCGCGCGCGCCATTTCCATCGTGACCAGGAACCGGCGCGGCGGCGTTCGCGGCGAGCCGTTCCGCCGTGGTTTGCGCGACCTTGTTGCGCACGTATTCGGGCGCGGCCTGGTCGGCGCGCTGCGTGCGACCGGCGCGAAAGGCGCGCAGCGCGGCGTGCGCGAGCGGCAGCGCATGGGGCAGCGCCTCGCCGTCGATCACGCGCGCGGCAGCGGCCGCCGTCAGCCGCGCGCCGAATGCCGCCGCCGCATTGCCCGCGAGCGTGAACGGCGCGTCCGGCACGACGATGCGCTCGGGCGCGTCCAGCGAGGCCGCCTGCAAGGTGCGCCAGTCGCCCGCTTCGGCGTCCCAGGCGTAGTCGGCCCAATAGGCTTCGTCCATGCGCGCGTCGAGCGCCGCGAGCACGCGCGTGGCGGCGGGGTCGCGCAGGCGCGCGGCTTCGGCGCACACCAGCAGCGTGCCGACCGGCACCACCGGAAGATCGAGGCCGAATGCCAGACCTTGCGCCACGCCCGTCGCGGTGCGCAGGCCCGTGAACGAACCGGGGCCGGCGCCGAACGCGACGGCGTCACAGTCGGCGAGCGCGAGGCCCGCTTCGTCGAACAGCTCGGCGATGGCGGGCAAGAGCCGCGTGCTCGACACGGCGCCCGTGGCTTCGTGCCGCACCCAGACGCTGACTTCGGAGCGCGGAACGGCCGACGAAGCGGACGACGAAGCGGACGACGCAGTGGACGAAGATGCGGCCGACGGGCCGGCAACGGAATCGGCAAAAGACGCGCCGGCGGCGACGCGAAGCAGCGCGACCGAGCAAAATTCGGTCGACGTATCGAGGGCAAGCAGCACGGTTTCGGTCATGGCCGCTATTGTAATGCCCCGCCCAGGCTGAAACCCACGCGTCGAGCGAGATCGGCGACGCCGGCCCTTGCGTCGGATGTTCCCTGCAAGTGTGGAGGAATCGCTCCAGCTTTTCGTAGGAATGCGCTGCTACCATCGGCGCTGCCAGTTTTGTCGCGGTTTTGTCGATACGGTTTCGTCGACACACCATCGAATTCGAACCATTAGCGGAGGAAACATGAGCGATGTGAACACGCAGTTCGCCCAAGCCCAGGAAGACGTGCAAAAGTTGCCCGAACGGCCCGGCAATCTCACGCTGCTGCGCCTCTACGCGCTGTTCAAGCAGGCGACCGAAGGCGATGTGCACGGCGAAAAGCCCGGCTTCACCGACATCGTCGGCAAGTACAAGTACGAAGCGTGGGCGTCGCTGCAAGGCACGGCGCAGGACACGGCGAAGTCGCAATACGTGGAGCTGGTCGAATCGCTCAAGAGCGGCGCGACGAGCTGAACCCGCGCCGGACCCGGCCACGCCCCGGCTGCGCGGCTGTTTTCGAGACACGACGCGGCAGCCGGGCGGCGCCTGCGATTCCCGCCAATCCGGTTCGCGGCGCGCCCGCCCGCAATGCCATCGCGCTGTGTCGCCCCTCTCGCGCGTCAAGCCGCGTAATGCCCGCTGGCGCGCCGCAACAAAACGAGATATAATTGCGGCTGCGTTGCGCTCCGGTCGCCCTTGCGATCAGTGCAACGACTCGTAGCGTTAAGCTCCAATCCAGTTTAGAACCTGTCTCCCCCTGCATTGGCCCTCAAATACGGGCCGTCAATATCAGGCTGGCGGCTGGCCAATCCCGGCCTGAGTCGCACCCAAAACAGCTTCTAACGAAAATCCGCCATTGCGTGTGGGCGGATTGCCCCCGTTTTTCGATTTGTTCGCAAAATCCGACGACTTGGGTAATGCCGATTGGCGCCGACGTTCTATTTCCTGTGTACCAAGGATTTTCATGACTTCGAGCAATACCCAAAGCCCCCTCGACGCAATCGCCGACCAAGCCCTCGGTCTGGACGCCGCCGCCGCTGTTGACGCACCCGCGCAAGCCGCCGACGCCCCCTCCGACGGTTCGGCCTTTGCGGCGCTCGGTCTGTCGCCGGAGATCGTCTCCGCGCTGATCGCGGCGGGCTACAAGGCGCCTACCCCCGTTCAGGAACGCGCGATTCCGGCTGGCATTGCCGGCCGCGATCTGCTGGTTTCCAGCCCGACCGGTTCGGGCAAGACCGCCGCGTTCATGCTGCCCGCGATCGAGCGTTTCGCGCAGATCCAGAAGGCGCAAGCCGCGCAACCGCGCGAGCCGCGTCCGCAAGGCGCCGCGTCCGGCCAGCAGGATCGCCGCCAGCGCCGCCCGCAACCCGTCGCGCGCCCCGGCCTCCTCGTTCTCACGCCCACGCGCGAACTCGCCATGCAAGTCACCACGGCGGCTTCGACGTACGGCAAGCATCTGCGCCGCCTGCGCACGGTCAGCATTCTCGGCGGCGTGGCCTACGGCCAGCAGTTGATGCTGCTCGCGAAGAATCCCGAGATTCTCGTCGCCACGCCGGGCCGTCTGCTCGACCACCTCGAGCGCGGCCGCATCGACCTGTCCGAACTCAAGATGCTCGTGCTCGACGAAGCCGACCGCATGCTGGACATGGGCTTCATCGACGACATCGACACGATCGTGGCCGCCACGCCCGAAACGCGTCAGACGATGCTGTTCTCGGCCACGCTCGACGGCAAGATCGCGTCGATCACGGGCCGTCTGCTGAAGGACCCGGAGCGTATCGAGATCGTGCGCAAGGTCGAGTCGAACTCGAACATCGCGCAAACCGTGCATTACGTGGACGACCGCGATCACAAGGATCGTCTGCTCGACCATCTGCTGCGCGCGGAAAGTCTCGACCAGGCCATCGTGTTCACGGCCACCAAGATGGACGCCGACCAGCTCGCGGGCAAGCTCGCCGACGCGGGTTTCGAAACCGCCGCGCTGCACGGCGACCTGCCGCAAGGCGCGCGTAACCGCACAATCCGCGCGCTGCGCGAGCGTCGCGTGCGCGTGCTCGTCGCGACCGACGTCGCGGCCCGCGGTATCGACATTCCGGGCATCACGCACGTGTTCAACTACGACCTGCCGAAGTTCGCGGAAGACTATGTCCACCGTATCGGCCGCACGGGTCGCGCGGGCCGTTCGGGCATCGCCGTGAGCCTCGTGCATCACGCCGAGCAAGGCGCGCTCAAGCGCATCGAGCGCTTCGTGCGTTCGCCGCTGCCGGTCAACGTCGTGGAAGGCTTCGAGCCGCGCAAGGCGCCGCCGGCAAATCGTGGCTTCGGCGGCCGTGGCCGTCCGGGCGGCGGTAACGGCGGCGGCCGCCGCTTCGGCAGCGGCAGCGGCAACGGCAACGGCAAGCCGGGTGGTTACGGCAGCCGTGGCGGCAACGGCGGCGGTTATGGCGGCGATCGCGGCGGCGACCGTGGCGGCAATAGCTGGGGCAACAAGCCGGAAGGCTCGCGCGGCGGTTACGGCGCGCGCGACGGCGGCAACGGCGGCGGCTATGGCTCGCGTGACGGCGGCAACGGCGGCGGCTATGGCGCCCCGCGCGGCGAAGGCAATCGCGGCGGCTACAGCCAGCAGCGCGAAGGCTACGGCCGTTCGCGCGAAGGCGGCTATGGCGCCCGTCGCAACGACGGCCCGCGTGGCGCGCGCCGCGACAGCTAAATCGCTGCGCTAATCGCGTAGCCATATCGCGGCGAGGCGTGCGGACGCCTCGCTGTTGCGATCGAAACGAAAAGACCGGTGCTCATCCCACCGGTCTTTTTTTATTTCCGCCCGCATTTCACGATACGAAAAAATTTTTTGCTTCGTAAAAAATCGTGCTGCGTGGCACAAAGAGCGGCATTGCGGAATGGAAAATATCGTTTCATATTGCAAAATTAACGATATAGTCGATTGATTTATAACGATAAAATAGCTCATAAAAATCACGCCATCGGCCTGTCGTGTCTTCGTCGATTTGCCTAGACTCTTATATAAGAGTTCGCGAAACGAAACGTCCTGAACGACTCAACCGAGACACCCAAGGCGCTCCGCTTCACGACATCACCGATTCGGTCTTTCCGATCCGCGATTCATCTATCAGGCAAACGAAGGAGCTAACCATGTCGAACCGTCACGAGCAGGCCCAGCAACTCCAGCAACAGTGGGACACCGATCCGCGCTGGAAAGGCATCAAGCGCAGCTACACGGCCGAGGACGTCGTGCGTCTGCGCGGCTCGATCCAGCCCGAGCACACGCTCGCGAAAAACGGCGCCGAAAAACTCTGGAAGAGCGTGAACACCGAGCCGTTCGTCAACTCGCTCGGCGCGCTCACCGGCAACCAGGCGATGCAGCAGGTCAAGGCCGGCCTCAAGGCCATCTATCTTTCGGGCTGGCAAGTCGCGGGCGATGCCAATCTCGCAGGCGAAATGTATCCCGACCAGTCGCTCTACCCCGCCAATTCGGTGCCGCAGGTCGTCAAGCGCATCAACAACACGCTCACGCGCGCCGACCAGATCCAGTGGTCCGAAGGCAAGAATCCCGGCGACGAAGGCTATGTCGACTACTTTCAGCCGATCGTTGCCGACGCCGAAGCGGGCTTCGGCGGCGTGCTCAACGCGTTCGAGCTGATGAAGGCGATGATCGAAGCGGGCGCGGCGGGCGTGCATTTCGAAGACCAGCTCGCTTCGGTCAAGAAGTGCGGCCACATGGGCGGCAAGGTGCTCGTGCCGACGCGCGAGAACATCGCCAAGCTCACGGCCGCGCGTCTGGCCGCGGACGTCTGCGGCGTGCCGACCGTGCTGCTCGCGCGCACCGACGCCGAAGCCGCCGACCTCGTCACGTCCGACATCGACGAGAACGACCGCCCGTTCCTCACCGGCGAGCGCACCGTGGAAGGCTTCTTCCGCACGCGCAACGGCCTCGAACAGGCGATCTCGCGCGGCCTCGCCTACGCGCCCTACGCCGACATGATCTGGTGCGAAACCGGCAAGCCCGATCTGGAATTCGCGAAACAGTTCGCGGAGGCGATCCACAAGCAGTTCCCGGACAAGCTGCTCTCGTACAACTGCTCGCCGTCGTTCAACTGGAAGAAGAATCTCGACGACGCCACGATCGCCAAATTCCAGCGCGAGCTGGGCGCGATGGGCTACAAGTTCCAGTTCATCACGCTCGCGGGCTTCCACTCGCTCAACTATTCGATGTTCAACCTCGCGCACGGCTATGCGCGCCAGAACATGAGCGCGTTCGTGGAGCTTCAACAGGCCGAGTTCGCGGCGGCCGAAAAGGGCTTCACCGCCGTCAAGCATCAGCGCGAAGTCGGCACGGGCTACTTCGACGCCGTGACGCAAACGGTCGAGCGCGAAGCGTCGACCACGGCGCTGCATGGTTCGACCGAAGACGAGCAGTTCTTCGACAAGAAGGTGGCATAAGACCGCCAGCCACACCGCCGCGCACGGCGGCGGCAAACGGCGTGGCGAGCGCGGGCGGCGGCCGGTACGTGTGTCCTTGGCGGGGCGCACCGGCCGCCTCCTCGTGCGCGCCCCATCGCCGCATGCCGCATGGCCGCGAACGTGGCAACGAGGGCCGCGTCGAAGCCGGCGCATCAGGCAGTTCAGGGAGTGCAGCAAGCCACGACAAATAAAAGGAGACACAGGCCGCGCGGGACCGGACACGATCCGGACCGCGGCGCGCGCGGCGACACGCCGAACGCGCCCGGCCTCGTGCTTCGCGCCCCGCGCGCATGAGCCAGGACGCCGCGAAAGAGCGTGGACACGCCGCGAGAACGACGTGCCGCCGGGTGTCGCGCCCTAGCCCCAGTAACCGGGTTGACCGTACGTATGCTTGAGAAAGTCGAGAAAGAGGCGCACGCGCAACGGCAAATGGCGACGCTGCGGAAACACGGCGTGAATGCCGATGGGCGGCGCGGCGAACGCTTCGAGCACCGCCACGAGCCGGCCCGCCGCGATGTCCTCGCCGACTTCCCACCACGAGCGCCACGCGAGCCCGTGGCCCGCCAGACACCATTCGTGCAGCACGGCGCCGTCCGAGCATTCCATCGTGCCGGCCACGCGAATCGACACCACCTTGTCGCCCTGCGCGAACGCCCAGCCGCGCTGCTGGTTCGCGCTCGCGCCGAACGAAAGGCAGTTGTGGCGCGCGAGATCGGCCAGGGTTTCGGGCGCGCCGCGCCGCGACAGATACGCGGGCGCGGCCACGCACACGCGCCGGTTCTCGCCGAGCTTGAGCGAAACCAGCGACGAATCGGGCAACTCGCCGAGCCGCACGGCGCAATCGAAGCCTTCGTTGACGAGATCGACGAGCCGGTCCGAGAGATCGAGCGCGATGCTCACGTCGGGATGCGCGACCGTGAAATCGGGCACGAGCGGCGCGACATGACGCCGCCCAAAGCCCGCCGGCGCGGACACGCGCAGATGCCCGCTCGCCTTCACGCCGCCCGCCGATACGCTGGCCTCGGCGTTCTGCATGTCGTGGATCACGCGCTGGCAATCCTCCAGAAACGCCGAACCTTCGAAAGTGAGCGTGATGCGCCGCGTGGTGCGCACGAGCAACTTCACGCCCAGCCGTTCCTCGAGCGCGTCGATGCGTCTGCCGATGATGGCCGGCGCCACGCCTTCGGCCTGCGCGGCGGCGGAAAGACTGCCCTTGGCAGCCACGTTCACGAAGGTTTCGATCTGTTTGAAGCGATCCATCGGCGTCTCATTGAGGACATATCAGCACCCGAAAAGGTCGAAGCGAGCGCGTTGAGCCGACAGATTAGGTATGTAAAAGTAAAAGATCAAGTGATCAATCGCGGCTTTTTCAGTGATGTAACTCATGAATACAATGGTCCTTGACCTCTGAATACGGAGCGCACGGCTATGTCGGCCAGAACGACACTCTCAGGATTCCCCGCAGCGATCGTCTTTGACGCGTACGGCACGCTGTTCGACGTGCATTCCGTCGTCGCGGCCGCCGAGCAGATGTTTCCCGGCCACGGCGACGCGCTCTCGCAACTCTGGCGCGCGAAGCAGATCGAATACACGCAGTTGCGCACCCTCTCGGATACCGCCGGCGCGCGCTACCGCCCGTTCTGGGACATCACGCTCGATGCGCTGCGCTACGCCGCGCGCCGCCTGAATCTCGCGCTCTCGGGCGCGGGCGAAAAGCGTCTGATGGACGAATACGCATGCCTTTCGGCGTTTCCCGACGTGCTGCCCGCGTTGCGCCGCCTGCGCGAGCCGCGCGGCGGCGACGCATCCGGCAACGCCTTCGCGGGCCGCGCGGGGCTTGCGATCCTCTCGAACGGCAATCCGCAGATGCTCGACATCGCCGTGAAAAGCGCGGGCATGAACGGCCTCTTCGACCATGTGCTCTCGGTGGACGCCGTGCGCGCCTACAAACCCGCGCCCGCCGCCTACGCGCTCGGCACGGGCGCTTTCGGCGCGGCGGCGCGCGATATCGTGTTCGTTTCGTCGAACGGCTGGGACGCGGCCGGCGCGGGCTGGTTCGGCTACACCACGTTCTGGATCAACCGCCAGCGCCTGCCCGCCGAGGAACTGGGCGTCGCGCCGCACGGCACGGGCGGCGGCATGGCGGAACTCGTCGCTTTCATCGAAACCGCCGCGGCCGACCCGCGCGGACGTCCCCGCCCCGGCCCGGGCGCATGATGGACCGCGTTCCGGCGCATCGGCTATCACTGACTCACGCATTCATCATCTGACCGACCAAGGAGCAAGCAAATGGCAACGTTGCAACTGCCGCAAGGCATGCAGATCACGGCTCAAAACGAGCCCGGCTTCGACACCATCCTCACGCCCGAAGCGCTCGAACTCGTCGCAAAGCTGCATCGCGCGTTCGAGCCGCGTCGCCAGCAACTGCTGAAGGCGCGCGCCGAGCGCACGAAGCGCCTCGACGCCGGCGAACGCCCCGACTTTCTCGCCGAAACCAAATCGATCCGCGACGGCGACTGGACCATCGCGCCGCTGCCGAAGGATCTCGAATGCCGCCGCGTGGAAATCACCGGGCCGGTCGAGCGCAAGATGATCATCAACGCGTTGAATTCGGGCGCGGATTCGTACATGACCGACTTCGAGGATTCGAACGCGCCGAACTGGTCGAACCAGATTCAAGGCCAGCTCAACCTCAAGGACGCCGTGCGCCGCGCGATCTCGCTCGAGCAGAACGGCAAGACCTATCGCCTCAACGACAAGACCGCCACGCTGATCGTGCGCCCGCGCGGCTGGCATCTCGACGAAAAGCATGTGACGGTGGACGGCCAGCGCGTGTCGGGCGGCATTTTCGACTTCGCGCTCTTTCTCTTCCACAACGCGAAGGAGCTGATCTCGCGCGGCAGCGGCCCGTACTTTTATCTGCCGAAGCTCGAAAGCCATCTCGAAGCGCGCCTGTGGAACGACGTCTTCGTGGCCGCGCAGGAAGCCGTGGGCGTGCCGCGCGGCACGATTCGCGCGACAGTGCTGGTGGAAACGATTCTCGCGGCGTTCGAGATGGACGAGATCCTCTATGAACTGCGCGAGCATAGCTCGGGCCTCAACGCAGGCCGCTGGGACTACATTTTCTCGGCGATCAAGAAGTTCAAGAACGACCAGGACTTCTGTCTCGCCGACCGCGCGCAGATCACGATGACGGTGCCGTTCATGCGCGCCTACGCGCTCGAACTGCTCAAGACTTGCCATCGCCGCAACGCGCCGGCCATCGGCGGCATGAGCGCGCTGATTCCGATCAAGAACGACGCGGCCGCGAACGACAAGGCCATGGGCGGCGTGCGCTCGGACAAGGCGCGCGACGCGACCGACGGCTACGACGGCGGCTGGGTCGCGCACCCGGGCCTCGTGCCCATCGCGATGGAAGAGTTCGTGAAGGTGCTGGGCGACAAGCCGAACCAGATCGGCAAACAGCGCGCCGACGTGAACGTGACGGCCACCGACCTGCTCGATTTCCGCCCCGAGGCGCCGATCACGGAAACGGGCCTGCGCAACAACATCAACGTGGGCATTCACTACCTCGGTTCGTGGCTCGCGGGCAATGGCTGCGTGCCGATCCACAACCTGATGGAAGACGCCGCGACCGCCGAAATCTCGCGCTCGCAGGTGTGGCAATGGATTCGCTCGCCGAAGGGCAAGCTCGACGACGGCCGCAAGGTCACGGCCGAACTCGTGCGCGAACTGATCCCGCAGGAACTCGACAAGGTGAAGGGCGTGGTCGGCGGCGACACGAAGCCCTACGAGCGCGCCGCGCAAATCTTCGAACAGATGTCGACGTCGGAAAATTTCGTCGAATTCCTGACCTTGCCGCTGTACGAAGAAATCTGAGCGCGTAGCACGTTGCCTCTCGCATGAAAAAAAACCGGCGGATCGCATCCGCCGGTTTTTTTATGCGCGACGCCGCATGCGTTTTTTATTGCGTGTTTATCATGTGCTTATCGCATGTTTATCGCGCGTTCAGCGCGAGCCGATGCGCGATCCAGTCGCCGCCGACGATCTCGGGCTTGTCCGCCGCGGCGGCGGGCGTGACCGGATAATAAAGGCACGCCACGCGCTCGCCTGCCACTTCGACATGCACTTCGCGCGAAACGAAAAGACCGTCCACGCCCGGATAAACCTGCTCGATTTCGTCGAGCACGGCCACGAGCGCGTCGTCGATTTCGTAGACGTCGCCGATCACGGCCGTTTTGGCCACCGTCTCGCCCGTCTGCGCGACCATGCCCGGATAAGTGCCGAAATCGAACAGGCGGCCCGCGAGCGTCGTCACGCCCAGATGGCGCGGCCGCGCGATCGCGTGACGATCGGCGGCGAGATTGATGTCGTTGATTTCGCCCGCGCGCAGCGTGCCGTAGACGAACACATATTTCATGGCGTGCCTTCTCCGAATGCCGAATCCTGGAAACTTCCCGTGCGTGGCATTATGCCCGGCCATTAAGCGCGCGTGAGTGCGCTGCGCGCCTCGCTGCGAGGCCGCCCGCCTGTGCGTCTACAATGAATGCGCATTTTCGCCCCAAGCCGCCGCTCATGCCCCAGGACCTGCTCACGCCTTCGCCCGAGTCCGAACTCATCGACATTCCACCCGAGTTCGAGCCCGCGCACGCGCATCCGATCCGCGTGCGCTCGCGGCCGATGACGGCCGGCGTGCGCATCGCGCAGCACACGCATGCGTGGGCGCAGCTCGCGTACGCGTCGCGCGGCGTGCTGCGCATGACCACGCCGGGCACAACGTGGATGGTGCCGCCCTCGCGCGCCATCTGGGTTCCGCCGCTCATCACGCACGAAGTCTCGATCGTCGAGGACGCATTCCTGCGTACGCTCTACGTCGACGAATCGGTGATACCGCCGGGTCTCGACGCATGCCGCGTCGTGGAAGTGTCGGGACTGCTGCGCGAAACCATCGCGGCGCTCGACGAAGCGGGCATTGCGCCCGCGCGCGAACGGCTGCTGGGCGCGCTCGCACTCGACGAGATCACGCGCTCCGCGCCCTTGCCGCTGGCCGTGCCGATGCCCGCCGAAAAGCGCCTGCGCGCGCTTTGCGAAGCGCTGATCGCCGACCCGGCCGGTCCCGGCTCGCTCGAATACTGGGCCGCGCATGTGGGCGCGAGCACGCGCACGATCGCGCGACTCTTTCGGCAGGAACTGGGCGTGAGTTTTTCGCAGTGGCGCCAACAGGCCATTCTCGCGCGCGCGATTCCGCTGCTCAATCAGGGGCGGCCGATGGCGGTCGTCGCGCGGGAGCTCGGCTATCAAAGCCAGAGCGCGTTTTCGGCGATGTTCCGGCGCGCGTTCGGCCAAAGCCCTCGCGCGTTCATCGCTCGCGGCGCCAGTGATCGCGACGAGGACGATCGCGAGGACGAAGCGTTCTGAAACGCGCGCGCAGGCGGCAGCGGCTTCAGTGCGCTCAAACGAGCCGCGTCATGTGCCGGATCGAGCCGAGCCGCGCGAGTCTCGGCCCCGCCACGCGATAGCCTTTGCGCAGATACAGACGCGCCGCCGGGTTATCGACGAACACGCGCAGTTGCAGTTCGCGCAGGCCGCGCTCGCGCGCCCAGCGATGCGAGATGTCGAGCAGGAACGTGCCCGCGCCGTTGCCGCGATGCCCTTCGGCGATCTGCACGTCGCGAATGTGCAGCGAATCGCCCTCCTCGGTCACACGCAATACGCCGATCGCCAGGCCGTCGAGTTCGAGGATGAAGTTTTCCGACTCGCGGTAGCTCGCGAGAAAAAGATCGCCGCGCCAGACCAGATGATGCCGCTGGTAATAGCCGCCCATGTTCCGGCGCGTGAGCGACTCCGCGAATTCGAAGTCGTCCATGGAAGCGGGCCGCAACTGGAAACGCGACGGGATGTCGTTCGGTGCGAACATGTCGGCAGCGGGGAGCGAAGTTTCGACAACCGCTACGATACCGCGCAGCCGGGATCCATGGCAGGTTTGTGCGTGCGGCGGCTCGAATCCGTAGACAAAAGCGCAAAAAGAAAAAGCCCGTTGGACGAATCCAACGGGCTTCATTCTGGCGGAGCGGACGGGACTCGAACCCGCGACCCCCGGCGTGACAGGCCGGTATTCTAACCGACTGAACTACCGCTCCAGTGCTGCTTGACTGCTACACCGGCGGGCGTCGGTTAGAAACCCGCTGGCGGCTTCGCCGTACTACCTTGGCGCCGCAATTTGTTTTGGCGTCCCCTAGGGGATTCGAACCCCTGTACTCACCGTGAAAGGGTGATGTCCTAGGCCTCTAGACGAAGGGGACAACACAGGCTTGCGCCTTGAACTACCTGCTGCCCGGTGTGACTGCCCAATCCCGGACAACGCGAATCTGGCGGAGCGGACGGGACTCGAACCCGCGACCCCCGGCGTGACAGGCCGGTATTCTAACCGACTGAACTACCGCTCCAGTGCTGCTTGACTGCTACACCGGCGGACGTCGGTTAGAAACCCGCCGGCGGCTTCGCCGTACTGCCTTGGCGCCGCAATTTGTTGTGGCGTCCCCTAGGGGATTCGAACCCCTGTACTCACCGTGAAAGGGTGATGTCCTAGGCCTCTAGACGAAGGGGACAACACAGGCTTACGCCTTTAACTAAAAAGCCCGCTCAATATTTCTGAACGGGCTTCCATCTGGCGGAGCGGACGGGACTCGAACCCGCGACCCCCGGCGTGACAGGCCGGTATTCTAACCGACTGAACTACCGCTCCAGTTCGACACATTCGGATGGACGTCGGTCGATTTCCACCCGCTGCCTCGCCGAAATCTTTACGATTCGATCGACGACGCTCATGTCTGGCGTCCCCTAGGGGATTCGAACCCCTGTACTCACCGTGAAAGGGTGATGTCCTAGGCCTCTAGACGAAGGGGACATTGATCTTTGCAGATAATGCCTTACTACACTTTACCGCTTTTGACGTTGTTCTGTTGGTGGAGGTAAGCGGGATCGAACCGCTGACCTCTTGCATGCCATGCAAGCGCTCTCCCAGCTGAGCTATACCCCCTTGCAGAACAGAAGCGAGATTTTAAACAGCAATTTCGCTTTCGTCAAGAGCTTTTCAATCGTTTTTTGCAGCGCTTCGAAATTTTCTTGAAACTTCGTTGCCCGATTTGCCGGCTCTTTGCGTGAGATTGGCGACTTCTCGCGCTCCGTATTCAACGGAGCCCGAATACTACAAGAACTCTCGCCCCAGCGCTAGGGCCGGAGCGAAAAATCCCTCAAAAATTTACTGCGCGCCCGAAATTCCGCTTTCGAGGCGGCTCACGACGGCCTCGCGGCCGAACAGCACGAGCACCGCGTCAACCGAAGGCGTGTGCGTCGTGCCGGCCACGAGCAGGCGCGCCGGCATCGCCAGTTGCGGCATCTTGAGCTTGTGCGCCGCGAGCGTGGCCTTGAGCGCCGCCGAAACGCCCTCCTTCGTCCATTCCGCGCTCTTGAGCGCGGCAGCGAGATCGGCAAGCGCCGGGCGCACCGCGTCCGTGATGTGCTGCGCGAGCGCCCCGGCTTCCGGCTGCGGCTCGCGATAGAACATCAGTGCGCTTTCGGCGATTTCCTTGACCGTGTTCGCGCGATCCTTGAACAGCGCCACGACGCCTTCGAGCGACGGCCCCTTGGCCAGCGCCGCTTCGTCGACGCCCAGTTCCGCGAAGAACGGCTTCGACAATTCAGCGAGACGCGCGTTGTCCGCTTCCTTCAGGTAGTGGTTGTTGAGCCAGTTGAGCTTGTTGTGATCGTATTGCGCGGGGGACTTGCCGAGGTGATCGAGGTCGAACCACGCGACGAACTGCTCGCGCGAGAACACTTCCGCGTCGCCGTGCGACCAGCCGAGACGCGCGAGATAGTTGAGCACGGCTTCCGGCAGATAACCGGCGTCGCGATATCCCATCACGCTCATGGCGCCGTGGCGCTTGCTCATCTTTTCGCCCTGCTCGTTGAGCACGGTCGGCAAATGCGCATAGACGGGCGGCTCGGCGCCCAGCGCGCGCAGGATGTTGATCTGGCGCGGCGTGTTGTTGACGTGATCGTCGCCGCGAATCACGTGCGTGATCTTCATGTCGAGGTCGTCCACGACCACGCAGAAGTTGTAGGTGGGCGTGCCGTCCGGGCGTGCGATCACGAGGTCGTCGAGTTCCTCGTTCGAGATTTCGACGCGGCCCTTCACGGCGTCGTCCCATGCCACCACGCCCGTCAACGGATTACGGAAGCGCAACACCGGCTTCACGCCCTCGGGCGGCGTGGGCAGCACCTTGCCCGGCTCCGGGCGCCACGTGCCGTCGTAGCGCGGCTTTTCGCCGGCCTCGCGCTGGCGCTCGCGCAGCGCGTCGAGTTCTTCCGTCGACATGTAGCACGGGTACACGAGACCGCTTTCCTGCATCTGCGCCAGCACTTCGCGGTAACGGTCCATGCGCTGCATCTGGTAGAACGGCCCCTCGTCGAAATCGAGGCCGAGCCATTGCATGCCTTCGAGAATCGCGTCGACCGACGCGCTGGTCGAACGCTCGACGTCGGTGTCTTCGATCCGCAGCACGAACACACCCTGATTGCGGCGCGCGAACGCCCAGGGATAAAGCGCGGAGCGGATATTGCCGAGGTGGATGAAGCCGGTCGGGCTCGGCGCGAAGCGGGTACGGACGGTTTGGGTCATGGGCGGTTACTCGAAAACGAAGCCGGCCGGCGCGCCGCCATCGACACGACAGCGGCCACGGCGGCGGCGGAGAACGGTGGTTCGCGGCGCACACGCTTGCGCGCCCTCAAGGGACGCCTGGCGCGCGAACCGAGCGCGAACTAAGCGCGAACCAGCTGCGAACATAAGCAAGGAAAATCGAGACCGGATTATACCCGCGGCGCACCGGTTCGGCCGGGCTTCGGGGCTTGGGCGGCGCGCTTGCATCGCCGCTCGGTTTCCACCTGGGTCTCCACTTGAGGCACCGCTTTCGGTCCTCGTTGACCGCTTGTATCGAGTCGATTCGATGCATACGCTCGCCTTTCCCCGACGCCCCGCCGCGCGCTGACACACCGCGTTACACGCCCGTCAGCAAACCGCGCAGCGCTTTGCCTTATGATGTCGGCGCACCGCCGACCCGCGCGCGGCGCCGCACGCCGCCTCGGGCCGATCCGGGCCATTTTGGGCCGGCCGCCGGGGACCGCGCGTGCCGCATGGAGAACTTTTTTGAAGCCGTCATCGCACTCGCCGGGCCGCCGCCATTTTTCGCTCGCGGCCGCCTCCACCGTCCTCGCCGCCTGCACGACCGCAGGCACCCAGACCGCCGGCAATCCGCCGCCCGCGACCGCTGCGCCGCCGCTTCAGAAACCGCAGCGACCGATCCGCGTCGGGCTCGCGCTCGGCGGCGGCGCCGCGCGCGGCTTTGCGCATATCGGCGTGATCAAGGCACTCGAAGCGCGCAACGTGCAGGTCGATCTGGTCGCCGGCACGAGCGCCGGTTCGGTGATCGCGGCGCTCTACGCCTCGGGCCTGAACGGTTTCGCGATCAACAAGCTCGCGCTGACGATGGACGAAGCCTCCATCAGCGACTGGGCCATGCCGTTCCGCACGCGCGGCATTCTCCAGGGCGTGGCGCTCCAGAACTTCCTGAACACCACCCTGCACGACCGGCCGATCGAGAAAATGGCAAAACCGCTCGGCGTCGTCGCGACCGATTTGCGCTCGGGCCAGCCGATCCTGTTCCAGCGCGGCAACACGGGCATTGCCGTGCGCGCGTCGTGCAGCGTGCCGTCGATTTTCGAGCCGGTGAAGATCGGCGGCCACGAATATGTGGACGGCGGCCTCGTGAGCCCGGTGCCCGCCGCGTTCGCGCGCAAGATGGGCGCGGACTTCGTGATCGCCGTGGACATTTCGGCGCGCCCGGAAACGGCGTCCACGCTGAGCCAGTTCGACGTGCTCATGCAGACCTTCACGATCATGGGCCAGACGATCAAGACCTACGAGCTCGACAAATACGCCGACGTGGTAATCCGTCCCAACCTCAACGCGATGTCAAGCAGCGACTTCACGCAGCGCAACGCCGCGATTCTGGCGGGCGAGGAAGCGGCCGCGCGCATCATGCCGGAACTCGAACGCAAGTTCGCCGCGGCCCGCGTCGCCGCCTGAGTGCCCGCCCGGATCCGGCGCTAAAAACAAAAAGCCTGCTTCGAAAGAAGCAGGCTTTTTTCTTGCGCTATGGCGGGCGGCGGTGCGACGGCAGCCGGCCAGCCCGGAACCGCGATCAGTTGCCGCCGTTCGGGTCGAACTGGGCGCTCACGCGTTGCTTGAGGCTTTGCTGCTGGTCCGGCGTGAACGACGTCTCGATTCGGCGCGCGCCCTGGAAACGCTTCTCCCAGTAGCCGCTGTCGAGGTCGTCGACGCGGATCGTGCTGCCGGTGGACGGCGAATGCACGAACTTGTTGTCGCCGATGTAAATGCCTACGTGCGAAAAGCTGCGGCGCATCGTATTGAAGAACACGAGGTCGCCCGGCTTGAGGTTGCTCATGCTCACCTTCTCGCCCACGCGGCTCATTTCCTCGGCGCGGCGCGGGAGCGACATGCCCAGCGTGTCCTGGAACACGTAGCGCACGAAGCCGCTGCAATCGAGGCCGGAGTCCGGCGTGTTGCCGCCCCAGCGATAACGCACGCCGATCATGTTCAGCGCGCCGACGACCACGTCGCCGGCTTTGCCGGCCATGCCGGAAAGGAACGAACGTGCGCCGCTTTCAGCCGGAGCCGGCGCCGCGGGAGCGGACGGGGTCGCGTTTTGAAGCGCGCTTTGAATAGCGGGGAGCGACTGGGGATTCGCCGCATTGGACGGCGAAAACGAGGCATTCTGGTTAAAGCTGCTTACATCGTCGGCGAACGCGCCTTGACTTGCTGCCATCAGTACGCCGATGAACATCCCGGTGACGGCGTGCGCGCAAACCTGGGTTAGGTATCGGTGCTGCATGGGTCGGTAGAAATTGCCCGTAAATCAGGGAGTTAGTAGAAAAGTTTGGACGATACTAGCCAGTAAGTATTTGTGTGTCAAAACAAATAGAAAAATTCAATCGCGATACGCACCTCATTGGTGAATTTCACTGAAGTGCGCCCTCAAGATCGCTCAAGGGTCAACGCTCGAATGCGGCTTGTAGTAATTTTCGAGTGTAAGGATGCGCCGGGCTATCGAATATTTTCGAGACTTCTCCACTTTCCACGATGATGCCGTTCTGCATGACCGCGACACGGTGCGCCATCGCACCGATCACCGCAAGATCGTGGCTGATGAATACGTAGCCCAGGTTGTACTTGTGTTGCAGATCCGTCAACAATCGCAGCACCTGTTGCTGGATCGAAACGTCGAGGGCGCTCGTCGGTTCGTCGAGCACGATCACACGCGGCTCCAGCACCAGCGTGCGCGCAATGGCGATACGCTGCCGCTGCCCGCCCGAAAATTCGTGCGGGTAGCGTTGCAGCGCCGTGCGGTCGAGTCCCACCTCGCGCAATACGCCGACGACGCGCTTGCGCCGTTCGTCGACGGATAGATCGGGCCGATGCAGCGCGAGCCCTTCGCCCACGATGCGCTCGATGGTCTGCCGCGGCGAAAGCGAACTGAACGGGTCCTGAAAGACCACCTGGAGGTGCGAGCGCAGCGTGAGCTTCTCGCGCCCCCGATAGCTGCCGATCGGCCGCCCCTCGAACTCGATGTTGCCGGCCGCCGCGCGCTGCAAGCCGAGCATCGCCATCGCGAGCGTCGTTTTTCCCGATCCCGACTCCCCGACGATGCCGAGCGTCTCGCCCTGGCGCACCGCGAGGCTCGCGTCGTTCACCGCGCGAAAGCGCCCCTTTCGCCACCAGCCGCGAAAGCCGGGCAGCTTCGTCGCGAAATCCACGGCCACGTCTTGCGCCTCGAGCAGCACCGGCGCGATTGGCAGCACAGGCAGCACGTGCCGCTCGGGCCGGCTTGCGATGAGCCGCTGCGTGTAGGCGTGCTGCGGCGATTCGAAAATCCGCTCGACGCTGCCCGACTCCACGAGCCGGCCCTTTTCCATCACCGCCACGCGCTGCGCGAAGCGGCGCACGAGGTTCAGGTCGTGCGTGATGAGCAGCACCGACATGCCGCGCCGCTCGGCCTCCTCGCGCTGCAATTCGAGCAGCAGATCGACGATCTGGCCGCGAATGGTCACGTCGAGCGCCGTGGTGGGCTCGTCGGCGAGCAGCAGGCGCGGGCGGCATGCGAGGGCCATCGCGATCATCACGCGCTGGCGCTGGCCGCCCGAGAGCTGATGCGGATAGCTCGACACGCGCCGCCGCGCCTCGGCGATGCCCGTGCGCTCCAGCAGCGCCACCGCGCGCCCGTAGGCCGCCTTCTTCGTCACGCCGTCGTGCAGCACGATGGTTTCCGCGATCTGCTCGCCGATCGTGTAGAGCGGATTGAGCGCCGTCATCGGCTCCTGGAAGATCATCGCGATGTCGCTGCCGCGCAGGCCGCGCATCGCGCGCTCGCTTTTGGCCAGCAGATCGTCGCCGTCGAGCCGGATCGCGCCCGTGGTTTGCGCGTCCTGCACGAGACGCAGGATCGAGAGCGCCGTGACGGTCTTGCCCGACCCCGATTCGCCCACGAGCGCCACGCGCTCGCCGCGGCCAATGGCGAGCGTCACGTCGTCGACGGCAAGCGTTTCGCCAAAGCGCACGCTCAGGCGTTCGATCGACAGCAACGGCGCGGCCGCCGGCGCGGCGATATCCCGGGGTACGGCGCTCACTGGTTGCCTCCGGCCTTCATCGCATCCGAGATACGCGTGTCGAGCGCATTGCGCAGCGCGTCGCCGATGAACGTGAGCAGCAGCAACGTGGCGACCAGCACGCCGAAAGTGGACAGCGCGATCCACCATGCGTCGAGATTGCGCTTGCCTTGCGCGAGCAATTCGCCAAGGCTCGGCGTGGGCGCGGGAACGCCGAGGCCCAGAAAATCGAGGCTCGTGAGCGCGAGAATCGCGCCGCTCATGCGAAACGGCAAAAACGTGATGACGGGCGTCAGGCTATTGGGCAGCACGTGGCGCCAGATGATCTGCCAGTTCGAGAGGCCCATCGCGCGCGCGGCCAGCACGTAGTCCTGATTGCGGTTGCGCAGGAATTCGGCGCGCACGTAGTCGGACAAACCGATCCAGCCGAACAGCGAGAGCAGCACGATCAGCAGCACGAACCCCGGCTCGAAGATCGCCGCGAAAATGATGAGCAGATACAACTCGGGCAGCGAACTCCAGATTTCGATCAGCCGCTGCCCGACGATATCGACCTTGCCGCCGAAGTAGCCCTGCACCGCGCCCGCCAGCACGCCGAGCACCGTGCCGATCAGCGTGAGCACGAGCGCGAATTCCACCGACACGCGAAAGCCGTAAAGCAGGCGCGCGAACAGGTCGCGCCCGCTTTCGTCGGTGCCGAGCCAGTTCTGGCGCGACGGCGGCGCGGGGTTCGGCACCTTGGCGAAGTAGTTGAGCGTGTCGTAGTAGTACGGGTTCGGCGGATAAAGCGCGAAATTGCCCGGAGCGCTGAAGCGCTTGCGTATGAACGGATCGAGATAATCGGCGGGCGTCGGAAAATCGCCGCCGAAGGTGGTCTCGGGATACGCCTTGAAAAGCGGAAAGTACAGATGCCCTTCGTAGCGCACGACGATCGGCTTGTCGTTGCTCCAGAGCGGACCCGCAAGACTCGCCGCGAACGCGACGAGAAACACGATCAGACTCCAGTAGCCAAGGCGCTGCTGCTTGAAGCGCATCCACACGCGCTTCGCGGGCGTGGGCGATTTGAAGGCGCGCACGCTTTCGGTACGCAATTCGGGCTCGGCGCCGGCGCGGACTCGGTTCAAATCAGCGCTCCAGTTGTTCGAATTGAATGCGGGGATCGACCCACACGTAGCACAGATCGGAAATCAATTTGGTCAGGAGTCCGATCAACGTGAAAAGATAGAGCGTGCCGAGCACCACGGGATAATCGCGCCGCACGACCGATTCGTACGAAAGCAGCCCGAGGCCGTCGAGCGAAAACAGCGTTTCGATCAGCAGGCTGCCCGTGAAGAACGCGCCGATGAACGCCGCCGGAAAACCCACCACGAGCGGCAGCAGCGCGTTGCGAAAGACGTGTTTCCACAGCACGGTGCGCTCGGACAGCCCTTTCGCGCGCGCGGTCAGCACGTACTGGCGGCGAATCTCCTCGAGAAACGCGTTCTTCGTGAGCATCGTCGTGACGGCAAAACTGCCGACGACCGAAGCCGTTACCGGCAGCGCGATGTGCCACAGATAGTCGAGAATCTTGCCGCCGAGCGAGAGCGTGTCCCAGTCGTCGGAAGTGAGATTGCGCAGCGGAAACAACTGCAAAAACGTGCCGCCGCCGAACAGCACGAGCAACAGCACGCCCAGCACGAAGCCGGGGATCGCGTAGCCCACCAGCACGACAAGACTCGTCACGAGGTCGAAACGCGAGCCGTTGCGCACCGCTTTCGCAATGCCCAACGGCACCGATATCAGGTAAGTGAGAAAGAAGGTCCACAACCCGATGCTGATCGACACCGGCAGCTTCGAGACGATGAGCGACCACACGCTCTGATGGTGGAAATAGCTTTGCCCAAGATCGAAGCGCGCGAAGCGGCTCAGCATGAGGAAGTAGCGTTGCAGCGGCGGCTTGTCGAAACCGTAGAGCTGCTTGAGTTGCGCGATCTGCTGCGCGTCCACGCCCGAATGCGCGCGCATGCCGAACGGCATGCCCTGCTCCGCGCCGCGCCGCAATTCGCGCACCGCCTGCTCGACCGGACCGCCCGGCACGAACTGGATCACGGCGAACGTCAGCGTGAGTACGCCGAGCAGCGTCGGGATCATCAGCAGCAGGCGTTTGACGATGTAGCTCCACATGATTCGATGCTTTCCGCCGAGGTTGTGTTACTGACGCGCCGCTTGCGGCTTGAACCACCATGTCGAGATGATCCAGTCGACCGCGCCATAGTACAGCGGCAAGGTCGACGGATACGCGAGCGCGCTGCGATACGCCACGCGGTGCGTCGCGCTGTACCACTGCGGCACCACATAGTAGCCGTGCATCAATACGCGGTCGAGCGCGTGCGTGGCGTCGAGCAATTGATCGAGCGTTTGCGCCTGCGTGAGCGCCTTGAGGATCGCGTCCACCGCCGGCGACTTCACGCCGATCAGATTGCCCGAGCCCGGTTCGTCGGCGGCCTTGCTGCCGAAGCGGTCGATCTGCTCGGCGCCCGGCACCTGCACATCGGGGAACTTGATGGTCGTCATGTCGAAGTCGAACGCATCGAGCCGCTTCTGATACAGCGCGAAATCCACCGAGCGATAGTTCACGCGAATGCCGAGCCGCGCGAGCGCCTGCGAATACTGCGCCATGATCGGCGCCCATTGCGACGACGCGGCGGTGTCGTCGAGCACTTCGAATTCGAACGGCTCGCCCTTTGCGTTGCGCAGCGCGCCGTCGCGATAGGTCCAGCCCGCTTGCGCGAGCAGTTGACGCGCCTCGAGCAGATTCGCACGCAGCGAAGCGGGCGGCGTGGTGACGGGCTGCGTGGGCGGCGGCCCGAACACGGCCGGATCGAGCGACTTGCGCCACGGCTCCAGCAGCGCCAGTTCGCCCGGCGAAGGCAAGCCCTTCGGCTGCAACGGCGTATTCGCGAACCAGCTATCGAGGCGGCGATACTGGCTATAGAACAGCATGCGGTTGAGCCACTGGAAATCGAGCGCGAGATCGAGCGCCCGGCGCACGCGCACGTCCTGAAACACGGGCTTGCGCAGACTCATGACGAAGCCCTGCATGCCGGTGCCGTTGTGCTGCGGAAATTCGCGCTTGAGCAGCTCGCCGCTATCGAACTTCTTGCCGACGTCGCGCCGCACCCAGTTGCGCGAGACGTTCTCGACGAGCACATCGTATTCGCCGGCCTTGAAGGCTTCGAGACGCGCGACATCGTCGGAATACAGCTTGTAGGTGATGCGCTCGAAGTTATTCGTGCCCGCGCGCACCGGCAAATCCTTGCCCCAGTAATTCGCATCGAGCTTGTACGTGATGGTGCGGCCGTTCGAATAGCGGTCGATCACATATGGGCCGCTGCCGATCGGCTGCTCGAACGCGAGCTGGTCGAACGCGATGCGCGTGCCGTCCGGGCGCAGGCCCCACTTGTGCGAGAACACCGGCATGCCGCCCACGATCAACGGCAGCTCGCGGTTATTCGAGCGAAACTCGAAGCGGACCGTGGCGGGATCGACCACCACCGCGCGCGTGATCTCGCCGAAGTACGCTTGCATCGACGGCGCGGCCTGGCGGCTTTTGAGCATGTCGAGCGAGAATTTCACGTCGGCGGCGGTCACGGGGTCGCCGTTGGAAAAGCGCGCGCGCGGATTGATATGAAACGTGACCGAAAGCGCGTCGGGCGCGATGCGAATGTCGTCGGCCAGCAGCCCATATGCCGAAGCCACTTCGTCCATGCTGCCCGTCGTCAGACTTTCGAACAGCATGCCGAGACCGGGCGCGGCGTTGCCACGCAGCGTGAACGGATTGAACTTGTCGAAACTCGTGAGCCGGTCGGGATTGGCCAGCACGAGCGTGCCGCCCTTCGGCGCGGCCGGGTTCACATAGTCGAAATGCGTGAAACCCTGGCGATATTTCGGTTCGCCGTATTGCGCGATGGCATACACCGCCTGCGCCGAAGGCATCGTCATGAACCCGAACGCGAGCGCCACCCCCACGGCCATCAGCACCTTGGCCAGCGCGCCATGCGCCGTTCTGCCTCGCGTTCGAGTCGTCATAGAAAGGGATTTGTCCGAGGTGCCTTGTCAGTTGTGAGAGAATTCTACCCAAACCACGCGGCGCCGCCCCTACAGGCGCCCGACGCATTGACCTGATTTAGGAGAATTCATGGGCTTTCTCGCTGGCAAACGCATTCTGTTGACCGGCCTGCTGTCGAACCGTTCGATCGCCTACGGCATCGCGCAGGCGTGCAAGCGCGAAGGCGCGGAACTGGCGTTCACCTACGTCGGCGACCGCTTCAAGGATCGTGTCACCGAATTCGCGCAAGAGTTCGGCAGCGACCTCGTGTTCCCATGCGACGTTGCGGAAGATACGCAAATCGACGCTCTTTTCGTTGATCTTAAAAAGCACTGGGACACGCTCGACGGACTGGTGCATTCGATCGGCTTCGCACCGCGCGAAGCGATTGCGGGCGACTTCCTCGACGGCATGACGCGCGAGAACTTCCGTATTGCGCACGACATCTCCGCTTACAGCTTTCCGGCGCTCGCCAAGGCAGCCAAGCCGATGCTCGCGGAAAACGCGTCGCTGCTCACGCTCACCTATCTCGGCGCCGAGCGCGCCATTCCGAACTACAACACGATGGGCGTCGCCAAGGCCGCGCTCGAAGCGAGCGTGCGTTATCTCGCGGTGGCGCTCGGTTCGCAAGGCGTGCGCGTGAACGGCATTTCGGCCGGCCCGATCAAGACGCTCGCGGCCAGCGGCATCAAGGGCTTCGGCAAGATTCTCGACTTCGTCGAACAAAACGCCCCGCTCCATCGCAACGTGACCATCGAACAGGTCGGCAATTCGGCGGCCTTCCTGCTTTCCGATCTCGCCTCCGGCGTGACGGCCGAAATCATGCATGTGGATTCGGGTTTCAACGCCGTGGTCGGCGGCATGGCCGGCCTCGAATGAAGCGCTGACCGCTTCGTTGCGCATGCAACGACAGCAACGAAAAAGCCGCCCTGTGGGCGGCT